>JBDSNQ010000056.1:0-16104 GCA_039915275.1 Sphingomicrobium sp. | reverse complement strand
TCGCGCAACAATTCGAGCGTGCGCGCCGCGCGCGGCTCGAGGCGGCGCAGATCCGACCCCCGACGAAGTTCGCCGGTCGCTGGATAGAAATCCCAACTGCCGATCCGGAAGCTTCCGATCTTGCGTTCGATATTCACGATTCACTTCTAGCGCGGCGGCGCACCGGCGGCGAGAGCGATCGCGGCCCGGCCACGCCGTCATCAAAAGTTTAGGCAATCTTGATTTGTATTCGTAGGCCGCGGGCGTGACGCCGGACGCTCCATTGGGAGGACCGTCCATGCGTCGATTGACATCATTGCTCGTGGTGGCGCTGGCGGCGCTAACGCCGCTGTCGCTGGTCGGCTCAAGCGCCCAGGCTCAACCGCGCCCGCCCGAGGACGGGCGGCTGATGGCGCCGGAAAAAGTTACCCGCCATGTGTGGGTGATGCGCCAGCCGGACCGGCTATGGGCGGCGGTCATCGGCAACGTCGTGATCATCGAGCAGAGCGACGGCGTCGTGCTGGTCGACAGCGGCGGCTCGATCGCCGACGGCCGGGACGTCGTCGCCGCCGTCGCGCGATTGACCAAGAAACCGATCAAGGCGGTCGCGATCACCCATTGGCACAATGACCATCCGCTCGGCATTACGGCGATCCTCGATCGCTTCCCGGGCGTGCGCATCATCGCCACCGCGGCGACCGCCGAATTCCTCAAGACCGAACTCAAGACCGGCATTGGCAAGCCCGACACAGCGCTGGATCAGGCCCGCCTCGGCCGCTCCAACGACACCATCAAGAGTTTCAACGAAGAAGCGCAAAAGGCTGGAAATTCCCCCGTGCTGCGCCAGCAATATGCCATCGAAGCGCGCTGGATTGCGCGGCGAATCAAGCGCCAGATGGGCAATTATGTGGTCATGCCGACCCAGACCTTCCGCCAGCGGCTGCTCCTCCCCGACACAGTCGCGCCGGTCGATCTCCGCTTCCTTGGCGTCGGCAACACCCACGGCGACCTGATCGCCTGGTTGCCCAGGCAAAGAGTGGTAGCGAGCGGCGACATCGTCGTCTTGCCGACCCCGTACGGCTTCACCAACCCGATCGCGCCGTGGCAGGCGGTCCTCAAGCAGTTGGAGACGCTGCCATTCACGACGCTCATTCCGGGCCACGGCCAGGTCCAGCGCGACCGTCGCTATCTGCACACGCTTGAGTGGTCGATGATCGACATTCGCACCAAGGCCCGCGCGGCCGCCGCCGCCGGCCTAACCAAAGACAAGGCATGGGAGCAATTCGACCAGGCGCCGCACCGGACCCGCTTTCACGCCACCGACGATTGGAAGAAGGCGTGGCTCGAGGCCTATTGGCTCAAAGGCATGTTCGAAACCGCCTACGACGAGGCCAAGGGCATTCCAGCAACGGTCAAATAGGCGCTCCGCCGCGGCCTAAAGTCGGCCGTGTTGGTCCTCGCTCTGGAAGATGCGGTCGACTTCGGCGACCAAGTCCTTGAGGTGAAATGGCTTGGACAGCAATTTGGCTTCTGGCGCCGTCCGCCCGCCCTGGAGCGCGACCGCGGCAAAGCCGGTGATAAACATCACCCGGATCGCGGGGTCGATCGCCGACGCTTTCTGGGCCAGCTCGATGCCGTCCATCTCGGGCATGACGATGTCGGTCAACAGCAGATCGAAGCGCTCGGTCTCGAGCAACGGCATGGCTTCAGTCCCGCAGCCGACCGCGGAGACGTCATAGCCAACGCGCTGCAAAGCCCGCTGAAGGTATTCGCGCATCGACGTATCGTCTTCAGCCAGCAGGATTCTTGCCATCGCCCCCTCCATATGCGCCCTTCATTTAACATTTTCCAGCCGCGCACCAGCCATTCGTGCGTTGACCGGCGGCCGATCGTCCTAGATTGAGACGCTCGCGTGGCTGCCCTGACCCCTTTCGCGAGATCGCTCCCGGCGCCGATCGTCCATCCAGCCCGCGGTCCGCTGCCGGTGCTGCTGTCGGTGCCGCATTCGGGCCGCGACTATCCCGAGTGGCTGATCGCCATGGCGTCGGGGGGACGACCATCCCTAATTGGCCTCGAAGACCCTGTGGTCGACCGATTGGTGTGGCGCGCGGTCCAGCGCGGCGCCGGCGCGGTCATCGCGCGCACGCCGCGAGCCGCAATCGATTGCAACCGGGCGGAGGATGACGTCGACCCGGCGGTGATCGAAGGCGCCCAGCGCGGGCGGGTCAGCGCCCGGGCGCGCGGCGGGCTGGGAATCGTCCCCGGCCGCACCCAGGCCCACGGCTTTCTGTGGCGCCGCTCGATCGGCCCGGCTCAGCTCGAGGAGCGGCTCGCCCAGGCCCACCGGCCCTATCATGACGCGCTCGAGCACCAGCTCGAAGGCCTGGTCGAGCGGTTCGGCTGCGCAATGCTGATCGACAGTCATTCGATGCCGCCGCCGGCACCGGGCGTGGCCGAGATCGTGATCGGCGATTGCCACGGCCGCAGCGCCGCCGGCTGGGTCAGCGCCGAGGCCGTCCGGCTGGCTCGAGCGGCGGGCTTCGACGTCGGCCTCAACGATCCGTTCGCCGGGGGCCACGTCACCCAGCGCCATGGCGCTCCGGCGCGCGGCGTCCACGCGCTCCAGGTCGAGGTCGACCGCCGCTGCTACCTTGAAGATGATTTGGTCACCCCCGGGCCTGGCTTCGATCGCGTCGCCGCATTGTTCGAAACGCTCGCCGAAGGTCTTGGCGGCCTGCTGCTGAGCCGCGCCTTGGCCACCGCCGCCGAATAAAAAGGGGCGCCGAATGCAAAACGGCCATCCCGCCAGCGAAGACGGGATGGCCGAGGTTCAGCGATGTGGCCGGTCGTGCAGGGGGAACACGAGGCCTGCTGAACGAAATCCAAGATAGGATATCGGGTTACGCTTTCAACCGCATCCGTTCGACCCGGGATGGGCCGTGCGAATTATGCGTCGGCGGTGGCCAGTTGCGGCGTCGCAACCGGGCCCTTGCCCTGGGTTACCTGGCGCGAGAATACTTCGCGAATTTGCGACAGCGAGAACAAATGCGCGTAGATCAGCGCCAGCATCCCGTTCTGATTCATCTTGCGCAATTCATCGCCGCGAAGCTCGCGCAATTTCTCCTCGTCGACCATCTGGAAGCCGCGATAGATGAACGGCTGATCGGCGCCCTCCGGCTGGATCGCGACTTCGCCGTCCATCAGCAGGCCCGATTTCTTCAATTCCTCCATGAACGCCGCGGTGCGCTGGCCGGCGGTCTCGAACTGCTCGCAGAATTGGAGGACGGCCAGCGTCGCCTGGCTCGGCTGGTCGCCATCGAACAGCGGCTCGCCATCCTTGAAGTCGCCGATCGCACCCGCGGTCGGGTCGACGCACAGTGACAATTCGTCGCTGTCCGGGCGCAGCCGCGCCAGCAGGAACGGATAGCGCCGCATATAGGCCGGCACATACATCATGGGGTCGAGCAGCTTGCCCTCTTCATTGAGGAAGACGTTGACGCCCTCGCTCAAGCCCATCAGCACCAGCGGTACGGGTTGGTCGCCGATCGAGAAAACGATCGGATAGTGCCGCTGCAGCAGCGCGAATTCATCGGCCGTCGCCGGGACGGCGTGGGTGGTGGCGATACCCGGCGCTTTTTCGATCGCTTTGATCTTCATCTTGCCATGCTCGGCGACGTTGAGCGGCACGAGTTCGGAATAAAATAATGGCAGGGTCTGGTTCGGCGCGGCAGTCGCCATTCGATTGTCTCCTGGGATCCGGGGTCGAAGCGCGATCGGCGCTATCTTCCTTACCGGCAAAGATTTGTCGGCGAGCCTCTATTCCGGGACGCAAGTTCTGGCAAGGCCGCGCGGAAGGATGGAGCAGCGCCGCGAACCGTCGGCCGGTCTTAATTCATTGATCATTCAAGCCGTGGCTGCGAAGCCGCGGTCCATGATGGCTGTTCGCTAAGTGCCCATATCGATTTTCCTCGCTTTGTTTCCGTTGCTGCTTGGCCTCGCTTCCGCTCCGGCCGAGGCGCCGCAGGTAAGCGTGCAGCGGATGGTCATCGAGCAGGAGTGGATCCTGCGCGTGCAGGTGCGACCGCAGCAATTGCCGCAGCGCTTCGAGTGGGTTGAGAGCAAGGGCCCCAAATGCGTGCCCGCCGCCGATATTCGCGGCGCCTTGCTCTCGGGGACCGACCACGTCGACTTCATATTGCCCGATCGCCAGCGCATCCGCGCGACCTTCGACGACGACTGCCCGGCGCTCGACTTTTATAACGGCCTCTATCTCAATACCGAGGATCAAAAATTGTGCGCCATGCGCGATTCCGTCCATTCGCGGATCGGCGGCAGCTGCCGCATCGCGCGTTTCCGCAAGCTCACGCCAAAGGTCAAGGACTGAGCTTTTCTTGACATTTTCGCCGGCCCGGCGTTAGCCCGGTGCCAGTTGCGGCCGCTCAGCGGGAGCGCTCGCTACCCTCATTTATCCGGATACTTGAATGTCTTTTGCCGATCTCGGCCTTTCCGACGAATTGCTGCGCGCCGTTGCCGACAGCGGCTATGGCGAACCGACCCCGATCCAGAACGGCGTCATCCCTTCCGTCCTGATGGGCAAGGATATCATCGGCATCGCCCAGACCGGCACCGGCAAGACCGCCGGTTTCGTGCTGCCGATGATCGACATCTTGGCCCAGGGCCGCAGCCGCGCGCGCATGCCGCGCTCGATGATCCTCGAGCCGACCCGCGAGCTGGCCGCCCAGGTCGCCGAAAATTTCGTCAAATATGGCAAATATCACAAGCTCTCGATGGCGCTGCTGATCGGCGGCGTGCAGATGGGCGACCAGGTCAAAGCGCTCGAAAAGGGCGTCGACGTGCTGATCGCCACCCCCGGCCGCCTGATGGACCTGTTCGGCCGCGGCAAGATCATGCTCAACGGCTGCGAGCTGCTGGTTATCGACGAGGCCGACCGCATGCTCGACATGGGCTTCATCCCCGACATTGAGGAAATTTGCTCGAAACTGCCCAAGACCCGCCAGACCCTGCTCTTTTCGGCGACCATGCCGCCGCCCATTCAGAAGCTCGCTGCCAAGTTCCTGACCGATCCCAAAAGGGTCGAGGCGACCCGCCCGGCAACCGCCAACGTCAACATCGAACAACGCCTGGTCCAGGTCCGCCCCGACAAGAAGAAGGACGCGCTGCGCGACATCTTGCGCAGCTCCGAATTCAAGAACGCGATCGTCTTTTCCAACCGCAAGACCACGGTGCGTGAACTCACCACCAGCCTCAAGCGCTCGGGCTTCGCGGTCGGCCAAATCCAGGGCGACATGGACCAGTCGAGCCGCATCGCCGAATTCGATCGCTTCAAGACGGGCGAGATCAACATATTGGTCGCCTCCGACGTCGCTGCCCGCGGCCTCGACGTCAAAGGCGTCAGCCATGTCATCAATTTCGACGTGCCGTGGCAGCCCGACGATTACATCCACCGCATCGGCCGCACCGGCCGCGCCGGCATGAAGGGCATCGCCATCACGCTCGCCACCCCGGCCGACGCCGACCAGGTCGCTGCGATCGAGAAATTGACCGGCTTCAAAATCGCCCGGGTCGGGGCGCCGTCGGAAGCGGCCGCGCCGGCCGAAACCCGCGAACCCGAAGCCCGCGAACCCCGCGAGGCTCGGCCGCCGCGCGACTCTCGCAAACCGCGCGAAAGCCGCGAGTCTCGCCCTCCCCGCCAAGAACGCGCGCCGCGTGCTGAATCCCCGCCGGCGAAAGCCAAGGAAGAACGCAAACCCCGCCCACCCGGGAACGAACCCCGCCGCGCCCCTCAGCCCGAAACCGACGACGGCTGGAACGGCCCCATGCCCAGCTTCCTCTCCTTCAAGGCGGATTAATTGCCATCCTCCCTGTCGCGCAGCGATTGGGAGGATGATTTTGCCCGATACCGCGCCAAAACCTCCGCAGCATACGCCGCCAGCTGCCCCACTCCGATCGCGTCGCGCAACTCCTGCGTCAACCGCTGGTAGAACCACAGATTATGCTCGGTCATCAGCATCGCGCCCAAAATCTCGCCCGACTCGACCAGATGATGGACATAGGCCCGCTCGAACCGCGCACAGGTCGGGCACGGGCAGCCCGGCTCGATCGGCTCTGAATCCTCCGCAAACCGCGCGTTCCTGAGGTTCAACGGCCCGTCGGCGGTGAACGCCTGGCCCGTCCGCCCCGACCGCGTCGGCAGCACGCAATCGAACATGTCGATGCCGCGCACCACCGCTTCGACGATATCGTCGGGCTTACCGACCCCCATCAGATATCGCGGAGCCTCCACCGGCAGCATATCGACCGCGAAATCGAGCACCCGGCACATCTCGGCCTGCCCCTCGCCGACCGCCAGCCCGCCGATCGCATAGCCATCGAAACCGATCGCGGTCAGCGCCTCGGATGATCGCCGCCGCAACCCCTCGAACATCGACCCCTGCTGGATCCCGAACAAAGCCGCGCGGCCGGGATGCTCCCCGCCCCCATCAAACGCGTCGCGCGACCGCTGCGCCCAGCGCATCGATCGCTCCATCGACGCTTCGGCCTGGTCCTCGCTCGCCGGAAACGAAGTGCATTCGTCGAACGCCATGACCACGTCCGCGCCCAATAGCCGCTGCACCTCGATCGACCGCTCGGGCGTCAGCATGTGCCGCGTCCCGTCGAGGTGGCTCTTGAAGCTCACCCCCTCCTCGCTGGTCTTGGTCAGTTCGCTCAGACTCATCACCTGATAGCCCCCGCTGTCGGTCAGGATCGGGCCGTCCCAGCCCATGACCCGGTGCAGCCCGCCCAGCTTCGCCACCCGCTCCGCCCCCGGCCGCAACATCAGATGATAGGTGTTGCCGAGGATGATGTCGGCCCCAGACGCTGCCACGTCGCCCGGCTTCATCGCCTTGACCGTCGCCGCCGTCCCCACCGGCATGAACGCCGGCGTGCGGATCACGCCCCGCTCCATCGCGATCGCGCCGGTCCGCGCCGCGCCGTCGGTCGCGGAGATGGAAAAGGCAAAGCGGGTCACGCGGCGGCTACCAAAGTCCCGGGATCAGCGCCGCCGTGCGCGCGCGATAAGCAGTCCAGGCTGCGCCGAAATGCTCGCCCAGCGCCCGCTCCTCGACCCGGATGCGATAAGCGAAAGCGATCAGCGGCAGCCCGACCATCGCTGCCAAAGCGACACCGCTGCCCGCCACCAGCCCGATGCCGGCGCAAGTCAGCAGCGCACCGGAATAGGTCGGGTGCCGCAGCCGCGCATATGGCCCGTCGGTGATCAGGCGATGGTCGTCGAGCATCGTCACCTGGGTCCGGAAAAAAGTGCCCAACCAGCGCACCGCATATTGGCGGTAGAGGATTCCGGCGACCACCAGCAGCGTTCCGGCGACCATCCACGCAGCGCGCGAACCGGGCAACGGCCCCCACTGTTGCGCGGCGGCCTGGAAGGCGACGAAGAAGCCGAGACCGATGGCGGCGAACAGGCCGAGACGGCTGCCAAGATCGCGCTTGGTCCCGGTCATCGCCTGGCGGTCGCGCAGGAAAATGAGCGCCTCGCTCGCCAGCCAGGCGACAGTCAGCAATTGCATCAGCGCCAGCGGTCTCACCCCGCCCCTTTGCCGTTCGTCCCGAGCGAAGTCGAGGGACCTGTCTCGACTTCGCTCGACACCTACGGTTAGAGCGCCGCTTATGATCGAACCCTGGCTCTACCCCGCCCTCACAGCCACCGCGGTCGTGACCGGCTTCATCGACGCCATCGCCGGCGGCGGCGGGCTGATCATGATGCCGGCCTTGCTGTTCGCCGGCGTGCCACCCTTGCACGCGCTCGGCACCAACAAATTGCAATCAATGTTCGGCTGCGGCACTGCGCTCAGGAATTACTGGCGCTCGGGCCTGGTCGAATGGCGCCCCAATCGCCTCTCGGTGCTGCTGGTGTTCGCCGGCGCGGTCGGCGGCGCGATCACCGTCCAGCTCATCCAGACCCGCCTGCTCAACCTGATCATCCCCGTCCTGCTGGTCGCCGCCGCGATCTACATCTTGCTGTCGCCGCGCATGACCGACGACGACGCCCACCACCGCGTCAGCTCCGCCGGTTTCGCGCCATTGGGCGGCGCGATCGGCTTTTACGACGGCTTCTTCGGCCCTGGCACCGGCACCTTCTTCACCACCAGCCTGGTCGCGTTGCGCGGCTACGGCCTGACCAAGGCCACAGCGCTGACCAAGCTGTTCAACTTCACCAGCAATGTGGCCAGCGTCCTGCTGTTCGCATTGGGTGGCCACCTGCTGTGGCTCTTGGGCCTGTGCATGGCGGCCGGCGCGATGCTCGGCGGCTACCTCGGCAGCCACACCGCGCTCAAATTCGGCGCCCGCCTCATCCGCCCGCTGCTGGTCGTCATCTCATTGGGCATGACCGCCCGACTGCTCTGGGGTTATTTCGCGCCGGCGAATTAGGCCGCGGCGCTCTTGGGCCTGGCCAGATCCTTGCGCAAGAGATCGGCGACTCGGTCCGCCGGCGTGGCGCTTCCGAACAAATATCCCTGGCCGACGTTGCAACCCAATGCGGCGAGGAAATCGCGTTGCGCCTTGGTCTCGATACCTTCGGCGATGACCTCGATTTTCAGCGCCCGGCCAAGCCCGATCAGCGCGTCGACAATCGCGCCATCCTCCTCGTCGATCTGGAGATCGCGAACGAACGACCGGTCGATCTTGATGATTGCGATCGGGAAGCGTTTGAGGTGGGTGAGCGAGGCGAAACCGGTGCCAAAATCGTCGAGCGCCAGCCGGACGCCCATATCGGCGAGTTGCCTGAACGTATCCTCGATCTGGTCGATCCCCTGCCCCAGCAGCACGCTTTCGGTCACCTCAACCTGGATGCATTCGGGCGGGATCCCGGCATGGTCCAGTTTGGCGAGCAGCCGTGCGGCGAAATCCCCGCGGCGCAGCTCGGCCAGCGCGGCGTTGATCGCGACATGGCCGAACGGCAATCCGGCGGCCCGCCATTGCGACATATCCCGGATGACCGCGTCGACCATCCGGTCGCTCAGTTCCACGGCCAGGGTCAGGTCCTCAAATGCCGCCGAAACACACTCGGGCCCTTTGGGGTCTTGCCCGGGCAGGCAGCACCGCAGCAGCGCTTCGAAGCCAATCACTTCGCCGGTCTGGAGGTTGACCTTCGGCTGGTAGAATGGCGCAATATAATCGCCCTCGAGCGCGGCCGCGGCGACGTTCAGCATTTCGCGGCGCATCAGCACGCTCGACCACATCGTCGGATCGTAAATCCGGAACGCACCGCGCCCCGATGCTTTCGCTTCGTACAGCGCGAGGTCGGCGTGCTTGAGCAAGTTGGAGGCGCTGTCGATGCCGGCGCAGCTGCTCGCGCCGATGCTCGCCTGGCAGTGGATTTGCTTGCTGCGGTGCTCGATCGGCTTTCGCAACCGTTCGAGCAGCTTGGCAGAGAACGCCTCGATCTCGGCCGGGTCAGTCTTGCCCATCAGCAACAGCGCGAATTCGTCGCCGCCGAGCCGGGCCACACAATCATCCGCCCCGGTCGCCAGCTTGAGCCGCTCGGCGAATGCCAGCAGCACCGCGTCGCCTGCGTCATGGCCCAGCGTGTCGTTGGTCAGCTTGAACTCGTCGACGTCGAGCAGGAGCAAAGCAAAGCCGCGATCCGCTTGCTCGCCGCCGGTCAATTCGTCCAGCCTCGACTGGAACAAGGCGCGGTTGGGAAGCCCGGTCAGCGAGTCATGGAACGCCAGATGAGCGGCGTGCGCTTCGGCCACGGCGAGCTCGCCGGCGGCGTTGCGCAGGCGCCGGCCGAGAAACACCATGAACGAGGCGAGGACGATCAGGATCAGCAAGTTCAACGGGACCAGTTTCCACAGGATTCGCGTGCCGGGAAGCTCGGGCTTCCAGATCAAATAACCGATCGCTTTCCCTTCTTCGGCCTGGAGCCGGATCAAATGCTCGCCGGGGAGCAGGTCCGGGCTGCGCGAAAACCGCGGTGACGAGATAAGCTGGCGGGCGCTGAGTTCGGCGAGAAAGCCGCCGTCGAGATAACGCACGCTGATCAACACAGGCCAGTCGCCAATCGGCTGCACATAATCGATGGTCGCCGGCTGGATCAGCATCGCGCTGGCCGCCGCCGGGCGCCCGCCGATCAACATGATGTGCGAATCATGGGTTGCGCTCGACGTCGTGCGGACCGTGCTGCCGGGAGCGAGCTTGCGCCCGGCAATGCGATCGTGGCGGCCGGGGGGACGACCACTGCGGCCGCGGACATTGTCGATCAGGAACTGGAAGTCGGGCGCCAGCGTCGCGTAGCGCCCGAGCGGGACCGGCTCGCCATTGACCGCGGCATAAGCAGGGCGCCCATAGCCATCGAGGATGAAGACCTCGTCGTGCCCGAAGATGCGGTGGAGCCAGCCGCCAATATTGTCGTGGAGCCAAATCATATCGCGCTGGTCGGCGACCATATGGGCCATCGAATCGTCCCAGATCGCGACCGTTTCCTGCTGCAGCGCGAGCTCGTCGACGCTGGTTTCCATCGCATGCTCGGCGGTCCGCGCCTGGCGCTCGACCGACACTGCGTCGCTCTCGTGGGTCGCCGAATAAACCCCGACGCTGGCCAGGAACAAAGCGGCGCAAATCATCGCTCCGATGGCGATCGTAACCGTCATCGAAAAGCTCGTTCGCCCGCCCGGCACGCCGAACCCGGGCTGGTGTTTTCCCCCAATCATCCCCGCGCGTTACGCGCGAAGGCCTAAGATTTGGTGCATTGGCCACCCGATTTGGACCCAATGCGCCTCGTGAAACCGGCGGCTACCTCGGCGGCCACCCTGTCTTGAAATTCCGCGCCCGCTTAATCCGCCCGCTGCAGCTTTTCATCTCCCTCGGCATGACCGGCCGATTACTCTGGAGCTATTTCGCGGGGTGATTTCCTATGTCCGCTTTAGGTGGCAAGCGGACACTAGCCATCATGCCATCGTCGCATTCGTCGCTCGGCGGGGACTGCGGTATGCGCTGTATGTTGCGCACTCGTCGATTGAGGTTCAGACAAAGCGTCATAATTACGCGTATTCATTTCGATCGTGGGGGCGACAAATGGGGATTCTGCTTGCGGGCATTTTGGCGTCAGCCGCGGCCAATCTACCGCCGCTTCAATATCACTTCGAAATTCGGCGGGCCGAGGGTACGATCTACAGCCCTTGGACGCTCAGCGACGAAAAGGTCGAGCTGCGATCTTTCGTAGGCTCGGGTGCAAAGGCGGGTGACTTTGTGGCCCCAATCATTCGGGTCGCACCAGGCCAGCATCTGTCCATTGCGTTGGATAACCGGCTTGAGCCCTGCACTGAAGCGCAGCGAAAGGAGCATCGCTGCTTCAACGACACCAACCTGCACACGCACGGCCTGTGGGTCTCGCCAAAAGACCATAGCGACAATGTCTTGATTTCCATCGCTCCCGGTGAAAGCTTCCAGTACGCGTACGACATTCCCGCCGATCATCCGGCGGGCACCTTTTGGTATCATCCGCATGCTCACGGCGCCGGCTTTGTCCAGGTGGGCAGCGGCATGGCTGGTGCGCTGATCGTGACTGGCAATCGCGTGCCGACTGCCGGCACGTCTGGCGATATTGATATCCTCCTGAAGGACGAACGCGGTCGCGCCCTGCCCGAGCGCGTCATGCTCTTCCAACAAATGGCCTACGGATGCTTTGATGACAAAGGCGTTATCGAGGGCAGGCGTGACAAGGCCGGCAATCCGATCCGCCCCTTTACGTGCCGACCCGGCGAGGTAGGCCGAATTGAAAACTTTGATAACGACTGGAGCTGGCGCCGAAGCGGCCGTTTCACGGGCATCAACGGTAAGGTCGAGCCGCAATTGACCCCGGCAAAGACTGGCGGCTTCGAGCGCTGGCGAATGATCAATGGAGGCCGAGGCGAAGATATGCGCATGCGCCTCTATCGACTTGACCCCGCTGCGCCTCCGCTCCGGACGGTCAAAGGGGAAGAGCAAATCGCATGGCGTGAGCGTTACTGTTTGGGTCCCCCTTTGCCGATGTGGCAAATTGCGTTGGATGGCCTGACGCGGTCGGCGATCCGCAAGGTCGATGAGGCTATCCTGTTTCCCGGCGAGCGCATGGACGTCCTCGCTCGCCTGCCCCATGCTGGTCTTTATTGCATGGTGAACGACACCAAGCGGGACGACACCGACAAGAATGATCCAAACCCGCCGCGAATGGTGGCTTTGGTAGAGGCAAAGGGCGAGGGTGCCGGCGCCACAGATGCCGATTCCCTCCTACAATCCTTGCTCGTTCGTGCTGCCGAAAATGCCATGGCGGGAAGCGGCCAGTTGGCTGAGCGAACCCGAGTGGTCGGTGATCTTTCAAATGGTCTGAAGCTGTCGTCCTTCGTCTGGCACAAGCCGATCAAAGATAAGGAAGTCAGCAATTACCGCGAAGCTATTTTGGACATCGTCGGCGGGCCCGAAGAAACGGCCTTCCGCGTGAACGGGTTGAACTATGATCACACGCGGATCGACGCGCTCCTGCCACTTGGGAAGGCTGAGGAATGGCGAGTTGCCTCGCTCCTCGAAGACCACCCGCTGCACATACACGTGAATCCGTTCCAAATCACTTCAATCACCGACTCGAAAGGTGAGGACATGACCGATCCTAAGAGTCCAGCCTATGATCCTGACTATGGGGGGCTGAAGGGGGAGTGGAAGGACACCGTGTATATCAAGGAAAATACGCGCGTCGCCTTTCGCACTCGCTACGAGCGTTTCACTGGCGACTTCCTGCTGCATTGCCACATTATGTATCACGGCGACCACGGCATGATGCAGAACCTTCGTGTCGTGGCCGAGGACGATGCTGAAACGACGTCGCATTCAACGCACTAGAAAGAGCTCAATTTCGCAATAGGCTGAAGCCAGGGGCCAACGTCCGCAAAGAGTCGAAAGCGGACATTGGGCCTAATCAGGCAGCAGCAAACTCGCGTCGCCGTAGGAATAGAACCGATACCCCTGCTCAACCGCGTGGGCGTAGGCGGACTTCATCACGTCGAGGCCCATCAGCGCCGAGACCAGCATGAACAGGGTCGATCGCGGAAGATGGAAATTGGTGACCAGGCCGTCGACCGCCTTGAAGCGATAGCCCGGCGTGATGAAGATCGCCGTGTCGCCTTCGAACGGCTGGATCGTGCCATCCTCGCTCGCCGCGCTTTCGACCAGCCTCAGCGAGGTCGTGCCGCCCGCGATCAACCGCCCGCCATTGGCCCGCACCGCGTTCAGCCGAGCCGCCGTCGGGGCGTCGATCCGCCCCCATTCGGCGTGCATTTTATGCTCAGCGACCACGTCCGCCTTGACCGGCAGAAAGGTCCCCGCTCCGACATGCAGCGTCAACGTCTCGGTACCTATGCCCCGCTCTTCCAGCGCCTCCAGCAGCCGCGGCGTGAAATGCAGCGCCGCGGTCGGCGCCGCCACCGCGCCCTCCTCCCGCGCAAACATCGTCTGGTAATCATCCTCGTCGGCCGCATCGGCCAGCCGCTTCGAGGCGATGTATGGCGGCAACGGCATCCGCCCTGCCCGCGCCAGCAGCAGCTCGACCGGCTCGTCGCCATGGAATTGCAGCAAAAACGCGCCGTCCTCGCCCCGCTCCACGGCGGACGCGGAAACGCCCTCGCCGAACTCGATCCGGTCACCGACATGCAGCCGCCGCGCATTGCGCACGAACGACCACCAGCTGCGTGGCCCCTCGCGCTTGTGCAGCGTCGCGCCGATCTTTGCCTCTCCGCGCCGACCCTCGAGCTGCGCCGGAATGACCTTGGTGTCGTTGAACAACAGCACGTCGCCCGCGCGCAGCAGCGCCGGCAAATCCATCACCCCACGATCGGAAATCGCCGCGCCCTCGACCAACAACAGCCGCGCCGAATCACGCGGCCGCGCGGGGCGAAGCGCTATGCGATCGGCGGGAAGCTCAAAATCAAAAAGGTCAACGCGCATCAGCCGCCGCTGGGTTTCACCGGCGCTTCAACCGCGGGCGCCACCGCGGGCGCCGCGACCGGCGCCTGGACGAGGGCAGCGTCGCCAAGCCTCGCGCTGACGATCGTCGTCGGGTCGGCCGGGGGCTCGCCGACTGCTATTTTATCGACCGCGTCCATGCCCGACATCACCCGCCCGATCACCGTATATTTGCCCCACAAAGCGATGTTGGGTGAGAACATGATGAAGAACTGGCTGTTGGCCGAATCGGGATTATCGGTGCGGGCCATCGCCACCATGCCGCGCATATAAGGAATGGTGGTGAATTCGGCCTTGAGGTCGGGCAATTCGGAGCCGCCCTGGCCGCTGCCTTTGGGGTCGCCGCCCTGGGCCATGAAGCCAGGAATGACGCGGTGGAATTTGAGGCCGTTGTAGAAACCGCGGCGGACCAGGGTCTGGATCCGCTCGACGTTGCCCGGCGCGGCGTCGGGGCGCAGCTGGATGACCACCGTGCCGCCGTTCGACAGGACCAGGGTCAGCCGATTGGCGAGATTGCTCGCGACCGCCGCAGGGGGCAGCACCGGCGCCGTCACCGCGGCCGGGATGTCGGACTTTGCCTTGGGCGAGGGATCGAGCGTTTGGGCGGGCGCCGCGGTGATCAACGTGATCGCCATAAAAGGTAACGCAAACAAGGCCTTAATCATGTAAAACCACTCCCAGGAATTCGATTCTTGCCATAGCGCGGCACCTCTTTTGGCGCCAACCCTAGCGGTGCTCGGCGAGGTGCTTGGCGACATCCTTGACCACCGCCGGCGGGACGAACTTGTCGATCGCTCCGCCATAGCGGGCGATTTCTTTCACCAGCCTTGACGCGATCGGCTGGAGCGACACGTCGGCCATCAGGAAGACGGTCTCGATCCGATTGTTCAGCTGCTGGTTCATGCCCGCCATCTGATATTCATATTCGAAATCAGCGACGGCTCGCAGGCCGCGCAGGATTAGCGCCGCCCCCTCGCGCTCGGCAAAATCCATCAGCAGGCTGTCGAACTCAACCACGGCGATGTCGCCGGCGATGTCCTTGACCTCGCGCTTGACCATCTCGAGGCGCTCGGCAATCGAGAACATCGGCTCCTTGGACGGGTTGGTGGTGACCCCGATCACCAGTTTGTCGACCAGATGGATCCCCCGTCGGACGATGTCGATATGGCCAAGCGTGATCGGGTCGAAGGTCCCCGGATAGACGCCGATGCGGTGAGTCATAGCCTAATGATCCCGTTCAATTGAAAAGCGCGCGATGGCGCGGAGCAGGTCCGCTTCGTCGCCATGATCGCCCAAATGCTCGACCGCTTGCTCGACCAGCAATTGCGCCTGCTGCCGCGCCCGCTCCTCGCCCAGCACCGAGACAAAGGTCGCCTTGCCGGCCGCCCGGTCCTTACCGGTGCGCTTGCCCGCCGCCGTCTCGTCGCCACTATGGTCGATCAAATCGTCGGCGATCTGGAACGCCAGCCCGATGTTGCGCGCATAGCCCCGATAGGGCGTGCGCGCATGCTCGGCCAGCCGCACCATGATGCACGCCGCCTCGACCGAATATTCGATCAGCGCCCCGGTCTTCAATTGCTGCAGCCGGGTAATCGCCGGCAGATCGAGTTGCTGGCCCTCGGCGACCAAATCCATCATCTGCCCGCCGGCCATGCCCGAAGGCCCCGCCGCGCGCGCCAATTCGAACACCAGGTCCGAGCGGACATGCGGGTCGTCGTGGGTCGCCGGATGAGCGAGGATTTCGAACGCCAGCGCGTGCAAACTGTCCCCGGCCAGCACCGCCACCGCTTCGCCAAACGCCTTGTGGACGGTCGGCTTGCCGCGCCGCAAATCGTCATTGTCCATGCACGGCAGATCGTCGTGGATCAGCGAGTAAACGTGGATCGCCTCGATCGCCGCCCCGACCCGCAACGCGCGCTCGGGATCGATCGCGAACAATTGGGCCGCGGCGCTGGTCAGGAGCGGACGGAGCCGCTTGCCGCCGCCGACCGAGGCATGGCGCATCGCCTCGTACAATCGCCCGCGCGCGTCGGGCGGCGAAGCCAGCAGGCGCGCGAAAAAGCTGTCAATCTCGGCGGACAGGCGGTTGGATTGCGCTTCGAACTCGGC
>JBDSNQ010000209.1:0-3824 GCA_039915275.1 Sphingomicrobium sp. | reverse complement strand
GCGCGCCGAAGCCGGCCCCAATCTGTGGCTGCTGTGGAAATCCGTCGTGACATCGGTCGAGCGCGATGGCGATGGCGTTCGCGTGGCGATGGCCGATGGCCGCACGCTGACCGCGCCGTTGCTGATCGCCGCCGACGGGCGCAATTCGCAAACCCGCGAAGCCGCTGGCATTCGCGTTGCGCGCTGGCGTTACGATCAGATGGCGATCGTCGCGACCCTGCGCCACGAACGGCCACACGGCGAGGTCGCCTACGAAATCTTCTATCCGACCGGCCCGTTCGCGCTGCTGCCGATGACCGACGACCAACACGGCCACCGCTCGGCGATCGTATGGTCGGTCCCGGCCGATGACGCGCCCGGCTGGCTGGCGATGTCGGATGAGGATTTCGCCGCCGAAGCCCGCGCCGCGATGGGCGGGTTCCTCGGCAAGATCGCTTTGGCTGCGCCGCGCTCGACTTATCCATTGGGTTTTCACCATGCGGCGCAGATCACCGCGACAAGGCTGGCCTTGCTCGGCGATGCCGCCCACGCGCTGCACCCGATCGCCGGGCAGGGGCTAAACCTCGGATTTCGCGACGCCGCCGCTCTCGCCCAGGTGCTGGTCGAAGGCGCCCGGCTCGGTCTCGATTTGGGCGACCGCCAACTGCTCGACCGCTACCAGCGCTGGCGCGCGCTCGACAGCCTGATGGTCGGCATGGCGACCGACAGCCTGACCCGGATCTACGGCATCCCCGGCCGCACCGCCTCGGCCATCCGCCGCTTTGGCATGGGGGTGATTGAACGTGTGCGGCCATTGAAAAACCAGCTGATGAATGAGGCTCGCGGCACCAGCGGGGATCTGCCGCTGCTGCTTCGGGGGTTGCCAATTTAGTTGTCATTGCGAGGAGCGCAGCGACGCGGCAATCCAGCTCAAACAGAGAATCTGGATTGCCGCGCTGCGCTCGCAATGACGGAAGAGACGCGGCGAAGGCCCTATTGAAGCGTCGGTTCGATATCCGCCCCAGCGCTGGTCGCCATACGCTGGAATTGCATCAGCTGGGCCAGCAAATCCGCCCGCGTTTCCAGGCTCTCCGCCTCGAGCAAAGCCTGCTTGGCGCCGATGTCGAACGGCGCGACCTGGGCGATGGCGTTGACCAGCATTTCGTCGTCCAGCCGCCCGACCGCCGACCAGTCGACCGCCAGCCCGAGCACGTCGCCGAGCCGCCGCGCCTCCTGTTCGACATCGGCGCGCAAGCTCAAGGACAGCGCTGGCGGCTCGCTATCGTCGAACGCGGCGGCGTCGACATCGGCGTTGCGATAGGCGGTGTCGAGGTCGGCTTCGGCGAGGATGCGGAAGCGGTTCAAGCCGTTGAGGACGATGTTGTAGCGGCCGTCTTCCATCTCCTCGACGCCGACGATCTCGCCGAGGCAGCCGACTCCGTACAATGCTGGAATGCCATCATCGATGCTCATTGGCTGGATCATGCCGATCTGGCCCGAACCGTCGAGCGCATCGCGCACCAGGTCGCGATAGCGCGGCTCGAAGATGTGCAGCGGCAATTGCGAGCGGGGAAACAACAAGGCGCCGGCCAGCGGGAAGATCGGCACCCGCAACGTCAGCGCCTTGGCCCTCATGCGACAAGCGCCCTCATGTGAACAGGAGCGCCGACAGCCGCCGCTGCTGGTCGCGGGTCCACGGGTCGGCCAGCCCCTGCGCTTCGAGCAGCTGGAGGAAGCGCTTGCGCGCCGCGCTTTCGTTCCACTCGGGGTCGCGGCCGATGATTGCGAGCAGATCGTCGGCGGCGGCATCGCGGTCGCCGGCCGCCGCTTTGGCCCCCGCAAGTCCGAACCGCGCCTGATGATCGTCCGGATTGGCCGCAATCCTGGCTTCAAGTCCGGCGGTGTCCACGGCCGGTCCGGCCGCCGCCAGATCGAGCGCGGCGCTGGCCCGGGCGATCGGCGGTTTGCCGGCGCTTTCGGGCGGCAAGGCCGACAGGATAGCTTGCGCTTCGTCGATTTCCCCGGCCGCGACCAAAGCCCGCACCAGCGCCCCAACTACATCGAGGTCGTCGGGCGCCATGTCGTGGATCTGGCGGAAGATGGTCACCGCGCGGGCGGGGTCGCCTTCGGTCAATATCTGTTCGCCCATCGCCATCAGCGGCGCGATTTCGGCTTGCGCCGCCGCATCCGCATCCTCGCCGAGCTTGAGCTGGGCCAGCAATTGGTCGAGCGCGGACTTGAGCTGACTCTCGCTGCGATAGCTGGTGAGGTCGGCGACCGGCTGGCCCTGGAAAAAGGCATAGATCGTCGGCACCGCCTGCAAGCGGAACTGGGCGGCGATCAATTTCTCCTTGGCGACGTCGATCGAAACCGTCCGGACGCCCTTCGCCGAATATTCGACCGCGAGCTTGGCCAGCACCGGCGACGGCTGGGTGCAGAATTCGAGGATGACCAGGGCGTCCATCGACGGCCGAATGACGTCGCGCTCCAGCCGCTCGATCGCTGCCTTCTCGGCTTCGCTGAGACCAAGGGTCGCCACGCTCGTTAACGCTCCTGCTGCCTGGGTTTGTTGAACGGCTCATATGGGCGGCTGGCGTCGGCGCCACAAGCCGTCTCAAGCCCTTGCCGGATCGGCGCGGCCCATGCTAGGCGCCCGCCTCACCCAGCCGCGGGGCCGCCACGCATCAAGCGTGCCGGCCGAGCGGCTCAGCTCAAGAGCGGGCGTAGCTCAGGGGTAGAGCACAACCTTGCCAAGGTTGGGGTCGAGGGTTCGAATCCCTTCGCCCGCTCCAAGTTTCTTCGAATCATCCGAAGTTACTGAAAGAACGTGGTCAGCCAGTAGAATAAGGCGGCCACCGAGGCTGAGGCGGGGATGGTGATGACCCAGGCGGTCATGACGTTGCCGGCCACGCCCCAGCGCACCGCCGAGGCGCGCCGCGCGACGCCGGCACCGATCACGCAACCGGTGATGGTGTGGGTGGTCGACACCGGAATGCCGAACCACGACGCAGTGATCAGCATCACCGAGCCGCCGGCCGAGGCGCTGAAGCCCTGGTGTTGCGACAGCTTGGTGATGCGCGTGCCCATGGTCTCGATGATCCGCCAGCCGCCGGTCAGCGTGCCGAGGCCGATGGCGATGTAGCAGCTGATCGCGACCCAATGGGGCACCTGGAAGTCGCCGCTCAAATGGCCGGTCGAATAGAGCAATACGGTAATGATCCCCATGGTCTTCTGAGCGTCGTTGAGGCCGTGGCCGATCGAGTAGGTCGCCGCCGACACCAAATGCAGCCCGCGAAAGGTCTTCTCCGCCCCGCTGGCGCTGGCCCGCAGCCCCAGCCAGCTGGTGGCGAGCATGATCAGCATCGACAGTAACATTCCAAGCACCGGCGACAGCACGATTGCGATCAATGTCTTGTTGAGGCCGGTCCATTGCACGCCGCTGAGGCCCGCGTGCGCGACCCCGGCGCCGATGATGCCGCCGACCAGCGCGTGGCTCGACGACGACGGAATGCCCTTGAGCCAGGTGACGACGTTCCAGAACATCGCCCCGACCAATGCGCCGAAGACCACGCCGGGGGTCACCAGATCCTTGTCGATCAGGCCCTTGCCGATGGTGTCGGCGACCTTGTGCAATTGCGGCACCGCGAGCGACAGGAAGTATGCCGCGAAATTGAAGAAAGCGGCGAAGGCGACCGCTTTGGCCGGGGTCAGCAGCCGGGTCGCAACTACCGTCGCAATGGAGTTCGCCGCGTCATGCAGGCCATTGAGGAAATCGAACGCCAACGCGATTGCGATCAGCCCGATCAGCAATGGCAGCGCGAGCTCGTGCATCAGGCGTGGTCGAT
>JBDSNQ010000161.1:0-5826 GCA_039915275.1 Sphingomicrobium sp. | reverse complement strand
CAAGGGTGACATTCCGAAGCCTTCGCCGGCCAGCGGCGCGACCGGCGGCGGAGCGACCGGCGGCGGTGGCAAAACATCGGCGACGACCGGCGCGGCCGGGTCAACCACTGGCAGCACGCAGCCCGGGGCTGCGCTCTGGGCAAAGGCCGCGCCCGCGGCCGCAGCGGCGGCGGCGCCGCACAGCGCGACGCGCGACGTGTCTGAAGCAAGCGCGCTCAAGGCGACCAGCGGGCTGATTGAAATGGGTTGTGCGATATGGGTCGTGGCGGCTACAGCCCCGCTCGAGCTTGTCACCAACGCGAAAGCGACAAAGGCTCCCGAGAACTTGCTGGAATTACTGGCCAATCGCATCAAACGCCTCCTGGGGAGCTAGGATTGGGGTCAGTAGCCGATACCAATCCATCTGTTAAGGCCTAAACCTGCGCGACGTTAATGCGCAAACCTAACAGAGGTTCCGTCTGGTCTACCCATGCCTCTATGAGCGGGAAAAAGGGCCGCAGGTCATGCAGCCCTTCAACCGATTGAGTGACCTGGACTTAAGAGGGGCTTTGCGGGAACGGCGGGAAGACAATGTGGAAATTGTCGTTGCCGCGAAACGCCAGATAATAAAGCCCGACCGCGGCAGCGATCCCGACCAGGGCCAGCAGCAACGGCGAGACGCCCGCGCCGCCATAGGCTGCGGCGGGCTCCATCATGACCGGCGGCGGGGGCGCGGTTTCAACCGCGACCGGCGGTGCCTGGTCGACGGCCGGCAACACGCAGCCCTGGTTTGCCCCTTGCGAAACGGCGGCAGCGCCGGCGACCGCCGACGAACCGCAGAGGGCGGCGACCGAGACATCGGAACCCAAGGCGCTAAGGGCGACGAACGGGCTCAAGGAAGTTTGGTGCGGAGTGGCGGCGGCGATTGCGCCGGTTGAGCTCATGCACAGCGCCATCGCGGAGAGAACGCTTGCGAACTTCTTGGAACTGCTCACCAAATTCATCTTACGCCTCCTGTACACGGATCCGCCACTACCTACGCCGTCAAACTCGGGTTGATAAGCCCTAATTATTGCAAATGCATAACAATGACAGAGGTTTCCATGCGCTGGATTAAGTTGACGAAAAAAATGCTGGGCGGCTTATTTGCAACACTAAAGGCTAAGTAGGGATTCGGAAGCGGCTTGCGCCGGGTGCCAAAGTAAGCAAATCCGTTTCGGAAGGATAACGAGTGCCGGAACTTGGGAATGAGGGCGAAACGATTATGGAGCGCCTGGCCATCATTCTGTCCGCCAATTCGTGCTGGAATATTGTCAACTTCCGCCTTGGGCTGATCGCCGCGCTTCGCCACCACTACCGAATTATCGTTGTCGCGCCCGACGACGCGCATCGCGCCAGGCTCGAGGGCAGCGGTGTCACGTTCGTGTCGATCGCGATCAACAGCTCGGGCCTGTCGCCGGTCGAGGACCTGCGCCTGCTGGCAGCCTATCTGAAGATCTTCCGCGCGGTTAAGCCGGTCGCGTATCTCGGCTTCACCGCCAAGCCCAACATCTACGGAAGCCTCGCCGCGCACCTGGTCGGGGCCACGGTCATCAACAATGTCAGCGGGTTGGGCACGGCGTTCATCAAGCGCGGGCCGCTGGCGATGCTCCTGAGCCTGCTGTACCGGTTCGGCCTGCGAAATTCGTCCCGGGTGTTCTTTCAGAATCGCGACGATCTGCAGCTGTTCATCGCCAAGCACATCGTCCGGCCCGGCCAGGCGGACTTGCTGCCCGGCTCGGGCGTCGACCTGGCGCGGTTCCAGCCCAGCCGATCGGCGCGGGCGCCAGGTCCGTTCCGCTTTCTGCTGGTTGCGCGCCTTTTGTGGGACAAGGGCGTCGCCGAATATGTCGATGCCGCGCGGCTCGTCCAGGCCCTGTTTCCCGAGACGCGCTTTCAAATATTGGGCCCGGTCGGGGTCAACAACCGAACCGCGGTGCCAATGGCTGATCTCGATCGTTGGCGCGCCGAAGCCCTGATCGACTATTTGGGAGAGAGTGACGACGTGCGGATCGCCATGGACCAAGCCGATTGCATCGTCTTGCCCTCGTATCGCGAGGGATTGCCGCGGGCTTTGCTCGAAGGCGCGGCGATGGCCAAGCCGCTGATCGCCACCGATGTGCCGGGCTGCCGCGACGTGGTGATCGAAGGCGAGACCGGCTATTTGTGCGAAGCTCGGTCAGCGGAGTCGTTGGCGGCGGCCATGCTGAAAATGCTTGGGCTGCCGGCCGAGGCACGGCGCGAGATGGGCGAGAACGGACATCGCATGGTCGAGCAGCAGTTTGGCGAGGGCCGGGTGGTCGCAAAATATCTCGATGCGTTGGGTCTTGGATGATCGATTATTTGGTCCGCGTGCAACCAGCCGCCCCTTTCGGACTTTAAGCCAAGTCATGGTCTTCTTTCGCACTCTCTTTCCAAAGGATAGCGGCGGCGCGCAGCCGAGCGTGCCGCTGGGCTATCGCGTCTATGCGATCGGCGACATCCATGGCCGCCTGGACCTGCTCGACGATATGCTGGCGCGGATCGAGGCCGATGTCGACGCGCGTCCACCGGCCCAGACCATCATCGTCTTCCTCGGCGACATCATCGACCGCGGCCCCGCTTCGGCCGAGGTCGTCGAGCGGCTTCGGACCTATCGCCGCGACGGCGTTCGCACGGTGTTCCTCAGCGGCAACCACGAGGAGGTGCTCCTCCGGCTCCTGCGCGGGGAGAGCCGTTTCCTGCTTGACTGGTTGCGCTTCGGCGGAACGGAATGCGCGCGCAGCTATGATATCAGTTCGACCGCGTTGAAACGGATGGAGCCGGACCAGGCGGTGGCCGTCCTGCGCCAGAAGATCCCGGACGTTCACCAGCAATTTCTGGAAGACTTCGTCGACACATTTCGGATTGGCTCCTATCTGTTCGTCCACGCCGGCGTCCGGCCCGGGGTTCCGCTGTCCGAGCAGTCGCAGTCGGACCTGCGCTGGATCCGCTCACCCTTTCTCGACAACAGCGACGACCACGGCTTTATCGTCGTTCACGGCCATACCATCGCCAATGGCATCGACATCCGCACCAACCGCATCGGGATCGATACCGGAGCGTATCGATCGGGCGTTCTGACTGCTATGGGCCTCGAAAATGGGGAACGATGGTTCCTCCAGACCGGGTCGGACAGTGGGTCCGAGCCGCATCCGCAAGCGGCACCGCCGCTGGTGGTTGTCCCGAATTTGGGCTGGTGAATTTATGGACTGCATTCCAGTCGAGAGGAGCCTTGCAGTGAGGAATCGATCCGCGTGGGCGGGCCACGGCGTCATGTCGACGGCCAGCCCCAAACTGATGCTGCTGGCGGTTGCGGGAGCGGCGATGGTGGCCGGCTGCGCCGACACCAGGGGTGGCCCGATCCCATATGCCGGAGGCCTGTCCGCACCCGATGCGCCGACTGTCGTGCCGCTCGAATCCGGCTACAAGATCGCGCCGCTCGATACGCTGACGATCAAGGTGTTCAAGATGACCGACCTTTCCGGCGACTATGACGTCGACTTGACCGGGCAGATCTCGATGCCGCTGATCGGGGAAATCAGCGCGGTCGAGCTGACCACCGCCGAGCTCGACAAAAGGCTGACCGAAAAGCTTGGCGAACGCTATCTTCAAAACCCGGATGTCAGCGTCGGCGTGAAGTCTTCGACCCGGCGCAGCGTGACCATCGACGGGGCGGTCAACAAGGCCGGGTCTTACCCGATCGGCGGTCCGGTGACCTTGATGCAGGCGGTCGCGCTGGCCGGCGGAAGCTCGCCCGAAGCCAATAATCACCGTGTTGCGATTTTCCGCACGATCCAGGGCAAGCGTCAGGCCGCGGCCTTCGACCTTGCCAGCATCCGCAAAGGTCAGGCCGAAGATCCGCCAATCTTCCCGGGCGACATCGTGGTGGTCGACGGATCAGCCAACAAAGCCCTGCAGAAGCAGATCATGAGCAATCTCCCGATCCTCTCGATCTTCCGGCCGTTCTGACCTACCGGCCGGTGACAGACAAACGAATAGGAAGAGTATTGCGTGGCCACTGACATCGCCTTGCAGCCGGGCAACCGAAGCGCCGTTGGACAGCCGCGTCCGCGCAGCGGCGAGGTATCGCCTTATTGGTACGAAGGCGGCCAGGACGGTGGCCCGTTCGACCTCGCCAGCCTGGTCCGCATCGCCAACGAATGGCGTTGGCTGATCCTCGGCGCGGTGGCGCTGGGTATCGCCGCGGCAATCGTCGTCACCTTGCTGACCCAGCCGCTGTATCGCGCCTGGGTGACGCTTGAGGTTAATCCGCCGACGGTCGAGATCCTCGACGAGAAACGCCACGAATCGACTTCGACGCCGAGCTTGTTCGACTTTATTTCGACGCAGGTTGGGCTGCTTTCGAGCCGCACCCTGGCGGAGCGGGTGGCGCAGGATCTCAACCTCGCGTCGAACCCGGATTTTGTCGGCACCCAGGGCGACGCCGCGACGCGGCTTAAGATTGCATCGTCCAAGGTCGCCGGCGGTCTCAACGTCGTCGCCCCCGAAGATGGTCAGCTGATCCGGTTCAATTTTGTTTCGGAATCGCCGCAGCTCGCCGCCGAAATCGCCAATGGCGTCGCCGAAAATTTCATCAGTTCGGGGCTGCAACGGCGGTTCGAGGCCTCGACCTATGCCCGGACGTTCCTGCAGCAGCAGATCGCCAAGACCCGGCGCGACCTCGAACGCTCGGAAAAACAGATGGTCGCTTATGCCCAGCAGCAGGGCATCATCAACACCGGCAGCACTCAGCCGGGCGAGGCGGGCACTGACGCCGGCTCGCTCCAGGGCGCGTCGCTGGTCGCGCTCAACGCAGCGCTGGCCGCGGCCACCGCAAAACGGGTCGACGCAGAAGGCGCGTATCAAAACGCACGGCTGACCGGGGCGTCGGCCGGCGTCGCCGATACGCAGACGCTGCGGCAGGCCAAGGCCGCGCTTGAGGCGGAGTATCAGGACAAACGCACCCTGATGAAGCCCGATCATCCCGACATGCTGAGCCTGCGATCGCGGATCGACGAGCTCAATCGGCAAATCGCCAGTGAAGGGTCCCAGGTCGCCGGTGGCCGGGTCGGCGCGCTGCTCGCGGATTACCGCGCCGCCGCGTCGGCCGAAGGCGCGCTGCGCAGCCGGGTTGCACAGCTCAAGGGCGCGGTGCTCGACCTTCGCGGCCGCAGCATCCAGTATAATATCCTGCAGCGGGAAACGGACACCAACCGCGGCCTCTACGACGCACTGTTGCAGCGCTACAAAGAGATCGGGGTCGCCGGCGGCATTGGCACGACCCCGGTTTCGATCGTCGATCGAGCCGACGTTCCGGGCGGCCCGTACAAGCCCAATTTGATGTTCAATCTCATCGTTGGCCTGGCGATTGGCCTGCTCGGCGGGATCATCACGGCAATCGCGCTCGAAGTCCTCAACGACACCATTAAAACGCGCGAGGACGTCCGTCGCAAGCTCAACCTGGCGTGCCTTGGGGCGATTCCGAAGCGCCGTGGCAAGGGTTCGGTGGTCGAGGATCTGGGCGACCCGACAAGCTCGCTGTCTGAGGCCTATTCGGCGGTTCTTGCGGCGTTGCGCTTCAGTACCGCGGCCGGTGCCCCCAAGACGTTGTTGGTAACCAGCAGCCGAGCTGCGGAAGGAAAATCATCGTCGGCGCTGGCGCTGGCGCAAAATCACGCACGGCGCGGTGCGACCGTGCTGCTGATCGATGGCGATCTTCGCCGTCCGGCTTTCAAGTCGGCCTCGAAGTCCACCGGGCTGACCAAGCTGCTGACTAACGAGGAGCCG
>JBDSNQ010000024.1:0-2811 GCA_039915275.1 Sphingomicrobium sp. | reverse complement strand
GCGCGCAATTCCTTGACCAGTTCCTGGCGCCCGCGCGCGTCGGCGCGGTCGAGCTCGATATACATCATCGATTCGCGGCGGGACGTGTCGCCGCACAATAGCTCGACCTCGTTCAGCAGGCCGTTGTCGTCGCGCGTCACGCACATCACCGGGTGCAGCAGGCGGTGGATCGTCAGCTGGTGGCCGGCGATGGCATTGGCGATCGAGTCGACCAGAAACGGCATGTCGTCATTGACGATGCCGATCCGCATCCGCCGCCGGCCCGCTTCGCCACCAGTCGATTCTATCGCCAGCGCGACTTCGCCCTTGCGGCGGCGGACGGCGACCCCGGCCAGGAATTCGGCGGCCTCGCGCTCGCCGTCGCGGTTGAAGCCCTTGGTTTCGCCCGGCAGCGCATGGCCGGTCAGCGCTTTGCGCAATGCCTCAACCAGCGGCTTGGCCAGGCGCGAATGGACCGTCATTGTACGAGCTACTCCGCCATCTGGCCGCGATGGCCGCGGGCTATAGACGCCCGGCTATGATGCGGACAAGCATGTCTTGAGCTGGTCGAAAGGGCTGGTTGGCAGGGTCGAGCGTCAAATTGCGCGACGAATCGCGCGTTCCACCAGTGCCGGATCGGTTATCTGCGCGACCGGCTCATGCGTTCCGTCCGCGTTGCGGCGGGTCAGGACAAGGCAGAACTCCTCGTCGCTCGGCAGCGAGTCGAGCGAAAGCGGGGCCGCGGCGCGCAGCTGGTCGCGGGCCGCGTCGCCTTGGGTATCGGGCCGGGGTTGCGGGCGGCGAGCCTGACGCTCGGCCGAGACCAGCGCCTTGAGACCTCCGGCTTGGCCCTCGATCAGCGCATCGAAACCGCCAAGCGCGACCTGCTGCCGCTGGGCATAGGACAAAGCGGATGCGAATTCGGTCAGCCGGGTTTTGTCATAGTCGATGCCGAACACCAGCTTGACGATTGGCGTCATCGGCGCCCGGGCCTGGGCTTTCACGCCCGAATCCTGAAGCAGCTCGGCATAATCGTCCGGATCACGCTGGGCCGCGACCGCGAAGTCATACGCCTGGCTCAACGCCCGGTAGAGCGCGGCGCGACTGCGGTGGTCGGTCGACTTGACGACTTCGGCGGTGGCCCGCGCGGCGCACAGTCGGTCGGCCAGCCCGGCGTCTTCGCCAAGCGCCGTCTCCGACACGCCGTCGGACAGCGGGCCGTCGTCCCAAACGCGGTGGGCCGGCTCGGCCAATATTGTATCGAGCTCGAGTGGAGCTTCTTCAAGTTCCGCCGCGCTGGCGGCGATCGCCGGCACGATGACGGTCTCGGCATGGTGTTCGGCGGCTTTCCAGTTGATCACGCCGTAAATGAAATCGATCGTGTCGCCGTCCGACGAGAAGGGCATCAAGATGCCGCGATAGCAGATCGGCTGACCACGGTGATTGACGAATTCGGCCTCGAACCCGACTGGCGCGCGGTTGGCGATGATCTGGAGGTAGTGGTCGGTCAGCCGCGACAGCAGCGACCGACTGGGAATGTCGGAGATGTTCTGGACCGCGTCGTCGAGGCCGCATTCTTCGCGGACTGCCGCCCCGATGTACGAGGTGGCCGGGTCGTCGCGGCCGCCGGTGAAGTCGAGCAGCACGCTGTTGGCGGCGAAATCGGTCAGGTTCCCGGGCTCGAGATCCTCGACCGACGGGTAATCGCGCCCGTCGAGCAGCGACACCCAGTAATTATAGGCGCGGACGTGCATCCGCCGCTCATCGGAGCCGATTGCGGCGGCAATATCATCGGCCGCCGCGGCTTCGGTTGCCGCAGGCAGGTCGAACTCACTCGGATGCTCCCGAAATCCGTCCATATTGCGTTAGTCCCACTTCCCCAGTTGTGTTAGTCCCACTTCCCCAGTTGTAACGAGGAATGCAGGACAAGCTTTACCAAAGCGTTAAGCATATCCGTTCAGGGGGGCGGTCCTTGCCGCGCTGGCGGCCCGCTGTTAGGGGTGCCGGCCTCCGGGAATTGCCGCTTTAGCTCAGTTGGTAGAGCACATCATTCGTAATGATGGGGTCAGGTGTTCGAGTCACCTAAGCGGCACCAGCCCTTTCACAAGGCAAGTCCCTTGCGTCCTACACAATGGGCGTAAACCTGAGCGGCGCGCATGGGCAAGGTTTGGGCCCACAATGGCATTCGCTTTAGCCACCCTGGTGCTCTTCCGCTTTCGACTCAAAGCAGGCAACTCCAACTTCGGTCGGTACACGAAAATAGCGCGAGCCGAATCGAAACGGTCTACCTGCGGGCGACGTAATAGACTTCCGCGACCTGTCGCCACGGGCCGCCCATAACCGACTCTTCCTGTGTCATTCTCAAGCGGCCATCGGGCTGTGGAATGAGCGACGTGGTCAGGCGCGCGGGCTTGCCGTCGACCTGGCGCTCGTCGGTCAAGACGATGCCGTTCGCGCCGAGCGCATAGCCATATTGGATGTGGCTGTCCCCGCCGTTGCTGTAGCTCTGATAGGTGAAGCGCTGGTCGCCTTTGGAATAGCCGACGATCGCTTCGACGCGCAGGCCGCTACTGCTGTCGGTCAGGCTGCACACGACGAAGGCGTGACGATCGTACCAGACGCAATGGTCGCGATAGGTCTCGCCTCCTTGCCAGCGCGGGTCCAGTCGCCGACCAACGGCGCGAGATGGGCTTCGATCGCCGGCGGGTGGACTGGCGCGGCGGGTTGGGCAGCCGCTGCTGCGAGCCACAGGAGCGCGCCGATCATTGCGACACCGCGCGCAATGCCGCGCTGGCCCCTTTGTCGCGCTGCCCCATGTGCGCGTCGTGGATC
>JBDSNQ010000187.1:0-6794 GCA_039915275.1 Sphingomicrobium sp. | reverse complement strand
CAGATCCTCGCCGCGCTCGGCATCCACGACATGATCCTGCTGTCCAACACCTGCCACTCGCCGGTCGCTTTGTCGGGCTACGGCCTGGCGATCATCGAGGAGCGACGCATCGAGTTTCCAACAAGCTGATGGCGCGCGTCCTGATCGCCGAGGCGCGCTTCTATGCCCATCTCAACGACATGCTGCTGGCCGGCGCCCGCGCCGCGATCGAAGCGGCGGGGCACAGCCACGAGACCATCACTGTCCCCGGCGCGCTCGAACTGCCGGCGGCGATATCGCTTGCCTCCGAGTGCGGCCGCTACGAAGCCTATGTCGCCTTGGGCGTCGTCATCCGCGGCGAGACGTTCCACTTCGAGATCGTCGCCGGAGAGAGCGCGCGCGGGATCATGGCGCTGACCCTCGATGGCCTTGCGGTCGGCAACGGCATATTGACCGTCGAGAACGAAGCCCAGGCGATCGTCCGCGCCGATCCAGCACAGGCTGACAAGGGTGGCGACGCTGCCCGCGCCGCGCTGGCATTGATGGACTTGAAGGACCGCTTTTCATCCTGACACCGCCCGCCAAATCCCATCCGTTCGCTTTTGCCGCGCTGATCATCGGCAGCTGCTCGCTCGCGTTCGGGCCGTGGCTGGTGCGGCTGTCGGGGGTCGGGCCGGTGGCGGCGGGCTTCTGGCGGCTCGCGCTGGCGCTGCCTTTCCTATTCTTGATTGCGCGCCTGACCGGCCAGTCGGTGCATTGGCCGCGCCGTGGCCTGGTCATTCTAACCATGCTCGCCAGCTTCTTTTTCGCCGCCGATCTCGCCGCTTGGCATACCGGCATCCACATGACCAAGCTCGGTAATGCGACGCTGTTCGGCAATGTTTCGAGCTTCGGTTTCGCCGCCTGGGGATTGTGGCTGGCGCGGCGCTGGCCGTCGCCGATCCAGGCCGCGGCACTGCTGCTTGCGGCGATCGGCGCGGCCTTGCTGATGGGCAGCAGCGCGGAATTGTCGTCGCGCAATGTGCGCGGTGACTTGCTCGCGCTGTTCGCCGGCCTGCTCTACGTCGGCTATCTGATCGCGGTCGAGCGCGGGCGCGGGGCGCTGGCGCCATTGCCTTTGCTGTTCCTCGCCAGCACATTCGGCGCGGCGATGTTGCTGCCTTTGTCACTGCTGCTCGGCCAACAAATGATCCCCGACGAATGGGGGCCGGTATTCCTGTTGGCACTTGGCAGCCAGGTCATCGGCCAAGGGCTGCTGGTTTACGCGATCGGCTCGGTTCCGCCGCTGGTAGTCGGCCTCGCTTTGCTGACCCAGCCGGCCATTTCCGCCTTCATCGGCTGGACCGCATATGGCGAGACACTGTCGCCGCTCGACTGGATCGGCGCGGCCGCGATCGGGTTCGCTCTGGTCCTGGTTCGGCTGCCCGAACGGGGCTTGCGTGCGCCGCCGGTGCAGAGCACCTAGCCGGCATGAACGAGCCGAGTCCTCTCGAAGCGCTGCGCCAACGCCTCGCCCTTACGGTTGGCGAGCATGCGGTGTTCGACGGCTGGTCGCGCGCCGCGGTGGATTCGGCGGCGGACAAGCTCGGCGTCGATCGCGCCCAGGCGCGGCTGGCGATGCCCAAGACGCAGGCTGGCATGGTCGACGCTTACATCCAGGCGGCGGACCGGGCGCTCATGGAGCATTTCACGCCCAAGCGGCTGGCGAAGATGAAGATCCGCGACAAGATCCGGGCGCTGGTATGGCACCGGCTCGAAATCATGGCCCCGGCGCGCGAAGCGGTCCGCCGCGGCCTCGCGATCCTCGCCATGCCGCAAAATCTGCCGCTGGCGCTGCGCATTGGCTGGCGCACGTCGGACCTGATGTGGCGGCTCGCCGGCGACACCAGCACCGACTTCAATCACTACACCAAGCGGATGACTCTGGGCGGCGTCTACGCCTCGACCTTGGTGGCGTGGCTTGACGACGACAGCGACCAATGGAGCGACACCGCCGCCTTCCTCGACCGGCGCATCGACGACGTAATGAAGTTCGAGAAATGGAAGGCCGGATGGCGCAATTCGGGCCAAAGCCTCAGCCTATCCCGATTCCTGGGCCGTCTGCGATATCCGCCGCGCTAAGGCGCAACTGGTAGGGAATTCAATCGTTTAGGCTTGGGGGAAATGAGTCCCCAAGGAGTATTTGATGACCCGTAAAACTATTCTGTTAGGTTTCGCCGCCGCCACGATGATGGCGGGACCCGTTGCCGCCGGCGGCAACACCCAAAGCGGCCCCACGGTTGGGAATTGCATTTCGGACATTGTTTACGGCAACGAGCCGAACATGGCCGATGGATCGCCAGGCGGACCCGCCGAGCAGACGCCGGGCAGCCAGGCCGGCAATGTCGTCCCGACCCAATCGCCCGGGCCTTTCGTCAACAACCCCAACGATCCCACCAACCCGACCCGCGGCCGGTCGGTTGGCGGCTTCATGCAGGACGACATCAATATTCCTGCATTGTGTCGCGGCGCTTTCCAATAAAGCACGGCCAGGATTCGACGGTGGCGCGCGTCGCGAGGCGCGCGCTGCTATTGATAATCACTCGCAATCGGGCTAGCGGATTTCACGGTTTTGGGAAATTCGCTCCGCATGAAACTGTTTGCTCGTCTGGGATTGGTAATCGCACTTGCGCTGGGGTCGATGACCGCCGCGGCGCAAGCCAGTGCCGCGCCGTCGCCAGACGCCCAGACCGCGTGGCGCCTGCTCGATTATGTCGCGGTCGACTACGGCGGCGCGGTGGCAGGCGGCAAAGTCGTCAGCGCGTCGGAATATGCCGAAATGCGCGAATTCTCGGCGTCGGTCGGCGAACGGATCAATGGCCTGCCCGCCAACCCCGCCAAAGGCCAGCTCCTGGCCGGCGCTGCCCAGCTGCAAAGCGCGATTGATCGCAAGGCGCCGCCGCCGGATGTCGCTCGAATCGCCCGCGCGCTCGGCACTGATTTGCTCCACGCCTATCCGGTCGCGATGGGACCGCGCACCGTCCCCGACGCCGCCCGCGGCGCCCAGTTGTACAGCCAGAATTGCGCGAGCTGCCATGGCTTAAACGGCGACGCCAAAACCCTGATGGCGCAAAAGCTGGATCCGCGGCCAATCGCCTTTGCCGATCGCACCCGTGCCGCCGATCGCACGCCATTCGCTTTGTATCAGGTCATCAGCCAGGGGCTCGAAGGCACGGCGATGGCCAGCTTTTCCAACCTGCCGGCCGCCGACAGATGGGCGCTCGCCTTCCACGTCGGACGCTTTGCTTACCCTGCGGCGCTGGCTTCGCAAGGCAAGGCCCTCTGGGACAACGATCCATCGCTCAAGGCCCTCGTCCCCGACCTCGACGCATTGAGCGGCGCCTCTGAACAGGCCTTGGCGCAAAAGATTGGCACTGGTCGGGCGGGCGCCGTCATTGCTTTTCTGAGAACGAACCCCGCCGCCATTTCGGCGAACGCTCCCGCAGCCGTGGAGCCGACGCTCGCCCTTGCGCGGCAGCGGCTCAAGGAGAGCCTGGCGGCTTACGAAGCCGGCGACCGCGCGAAGGCCAAGGATCTGGCGCTCTCCGCCTATCTCGACGGTTTCGAACCGGTCGAAGGCGCACTCGGCGCCCGCGATTCTACCCTCCTTGCCAAAGTCGAACGGGCGATGGGCGAGCTCCGCGCAGCAATCGCCAAAGGCAACGACATTGCGGACGTGCGGTCGCGGGTGGCGGCGATCGACGGCCTGTTCGCGGCGGCCGAGATGGCATTGGCGCCCGACCAAGCGAGCGACGCATCGACCTTCCTCGGCGCGTTCACGATCCTGCTGCGCGAGGGTCTCGAAGCATTGCTGGTCGTGATCGCGATGATCGCTTTCCTGCGCAAGGCTGATCGCACAGAGGCGCTGGCTTACGTCCACGGGGGCTGGGTCGCGGCGCTGGTCGCCGGGGCCGGCACCTGGGCGGTGGCGACCTATGCGATCGGCATCAGCGGCGCGAGCCGCGAGCTGACCGAAGGCTTCGGTTCCTTGCTCGCGGCGGCGATCCTGCTCTCGGTCGGCATCTGGATGCACGGCAAGAGCCAGGCCGAGGAATGGCGCCGCTACATTCGCGACAAGATGCAGGGCGCTTTGTCGCGCGGCTCGGCCTGGTTCCTGTTCGGCCTCGCCTTCATCGTGGTCTATCGCGAGGTGTTCGAGACCATATTGTTCTACGCCGCGCTGTGGACCCCCGACAACGGCGCCACCATCCTCGTCGGGGCGCTGTCGGCGATTGCCATGCTGGCGCTGATTGCCTGGGCAATGCTGCGCTACAGCCGCACGCTGCCGATCACCGAATTCTTCAAATATAGCGCCATTCTCATCGCCATCCTGACCGTCGTCCTCGCCGGCAAGGGCGTCGGCGCGCTTCAGGAAGCGGGCATCTTTTCCATCACCCCGATCGGCTGGGTGCCGAGGATCTCAATGCTTGGCCTGTTCCCGACGCTCGAGTCGGCCGGTACCCAGATCGCCGCGCTGATTGCGGTCATCATCGGATTTCGCTCGGCCACCAAACGCCACGCCCACCCGCTGCCCGCCGAATAAGGGGGCAAGCTTTTTGGGGTGACTTAACGGCTCGCGCTGTCCTATCGCACTCCACGATATTTAGGAGAGACGGTAATGGCGGGCGTGAACAAGGTGATCCTGGTCGGCAACCTCGGCGACGATCCGGAGGCACGCTCGCTCAACAATGGCGGCGAAGTCGTCAACCTGCGCGTCGCCACCTCCGAGAATTGGAAAGACAAGGAAGGCAACCGCCAGGAACGGACCGAATGGCACCGGGTGGTGATCTTCAACGAGAATCTCGGCCGGGTCGCCAAAAACTATTTGAAGAAAGGCTCGAAGGTCTATCTCGAAGGCGCGATCCAGACCCGCAAATGGCAGGATCAGTCGGGCGCCGACCGTTACTCGACCGAAATCGTGCTGCAGCGTTTCCGCGGCGAGCTGGTGTTGCTCGACAGCCGCGGTGACGGCGGCGGGGGCGGCGGATCTAGGGGCGGCGGCGACTTCGGTGACGATGCCGGTGGTGCCACCCGCACGCAATCGCGCCCGCAGCCGGCGGCGTTCGACACCGACCTCGACGACGACGTCCCGTTCTGAGTTGAGCCGCTAAGCGTCGTTCCCGCCGAGGTCTTTCCTGAGCCGGGCGAGGACCGCGAACGGGCTCGCTTCCTCTTCGCTCAAGACACCCGCTTCGCGCAGCGCCGTCTCCGCCGACGCGCTGCGTGGATAGGGGTCGAGGCTCAGCGCCAGCGTGTCGGCGATAGCCGTGCCGAGGTCGATCGCGGTGCCATCGTGAAACACCATTTCGCAATCCTCGGGGCCCAGTTCGACCTCTTCCTCGGGCCCGATCCGGGGTTCGGGCATGAAGGCAATGTCGAACGCTTCGTCGACATGCGCCGCGACCGGGTCGCCGGTAACCACGCAGCGTTGCTCGAGCGAGGCAGCGACCCGCCCGGTGGCGCGGACTTTATGACCGTCGCGGGCCAGGCAGGCGTGCGCTTCCAGGCGAGCGAGCGATGGCAAATCCAGGCGTTCGGCGATTGCGCGGCGTTCCTGGTCGTCGGCGACGAGGTCGATGCGCTCGCCGTCGCGGATCCGGTCGAGCGTCAGCCGGTGGGCGAAATCCTCGATCATGCGATCCTCCCTTCGGCCAGCGACTCGTCCGACGCCGCCTCGAGCCTGGCCCAGATCTTCCGCACTGCCTTTTCGCAATGCCCCACCGCCCCGGCCGCCGTCGGCGCGTCCCGGAACAGGCTAAAGCGCACCGCATCGTCCCAGCCGGCGCCGTCGTCGAGCGTCCCCCGCCACAAATCCACCCGCCGGCCGAGCGCGCCGACCAGCTTGCGGACAGTCTTGCCGACGGTTGGATCGCCCATGCCCAATTGGCGGTGCTCGGCGTCCATCGCCTCGACGAAGCGTTCGGCCAGCGCCACCGTGGCGGCGCGGGCAAGCTCGCCGCCGCGCTCGAGACGAACGGTGCCCAGCGCGACGATCGTCGCCATCACCGCGAATCGCCCGTCAATTGTGTCCGGCACCTGCCCTTCGACAAACCAGTGCGGCTGGCGAGCCTCGTCCACCAGCGCCTCGAACAGCGCCGCCCCGCGGCTCTGCTGAGGCGTTAATCGGGGGAACAGGAAGCGCAGCATATGGGTCGCTCAGACGGTCCTTAGTGGCAAAGGCTTGCGCCTCTGTATGTCCGGCGCATATTGAGGCCGCCCGACCGCGGCGCAAGTGATGCGTGTTACAGGCCCCGCGGAGTTCACGCGACCCCGCGTGCGAGGAGAGGTTCACGATAATGAGTGCTGCGGTGTTGAAAGGCGTGATTGCGCTGTCGGGTCTGGTCCTGCTGGCGGGCTGCTCGAGCATGGGTGTCCGCGATCACCGCGGGGCGGTCATCGATAAAGAGCTGGCGTCCGCGATCCAGGTCGGCGTCGACAATAAGGATTCGGTCAGCAAGACGCTCGGACGGCCGACCTTCACCGGCCATTTCGCGCCCAACGATTGGTATTATGTGGCGCGCGATACCAAGACCATCGCCTTCCGCGATCCCAAGGTGATCGACCAGACCGTGCTGCACATCCGCTTCGACGCGGCGGGCAACGTCACCAAGGTCGACCGCACCGGCAAGGAATTGATCGCCTCGATCGATCCGGAGTCCGGCCAGACCCCGACCCTGGGACGCAAGCGCAGCTTCTTCGACGAATTGTTCGGCGGCATCGGCACGATTAGCCAGCCCGGCCTTCCGGGCAGCGGCGGTGGCGGCCCCCCGCAATAA
>JBDSNQ010000245.1:0-6152 GCA_039915275.1 Sphingomicrobium sp. | reverse complement strand
GGAAAAACTCCTTGAGGTCGGTGGTGTAGGCCGCGAACAGAACCAAAGCCGCGAGGCCGGCCGAGCCGATCGCATAGCCCTTGGTCACCGCCTTGGTGGTGTTGCCGACCGCGTCGAGGGCGTCGGTTTTGGCGCGAACGCTTTCGTCGAGGCCCGCCATTTCGGCGATCCCGCCGGCATTGTCGGTAACCGGACCGTAAGCGTCCAATGCGACCACCATGCCGGCCAGCGACAGCATCGCGGTGGCGGCAAAGGCGATGCCCATCAGGCCTGCCAGAAGGTAAGCGGTGATGATCCCAGCGCAGATCACCAGCGTCGGCAGCGCGGTCGATTCGAGGCTGATAGCGAGGCCCTGGATGACGTTGGTGCCGTGGCCGGTCTCCGACGCTTTGGCGATCGACTGGACCGGGCGGAAATTGGTGCCGGTGTAATATTCGGTGATCCAGATGATCAGCCCGGTGATGACCAGGCCGAGCAACATGCACCAGTAGAGGTCCATGCCGGTGAAGCTGGTGGCACCGGCCGAGATCGTCGCGTTGAGATCACCAAGCGCATATTGGGTGGCGAAATAGATTGCGACCGCCGAAGTGACGGCGGTGACGCCGAAGCCCTTGTACATCGCGCCCATGATGTTGGTTGCCCCAGACCCTTTGCCGCCCAAGCGGACGAAGTAAGTGCCGAGGATCGAAGTGACGATGCACACGCCGCCAATCAGCAGCGGCAGCGCCATCAGCGCCAGCAGGCCATCGCCGGCATTCTTCACCAGCAAGGCGGTGAGGACCATCGTCGCGCCGACCGTGACGACATAGGTTTCGAACAGATCGGCGGCCATGCCGGCGCAGTCGCCGACATTGTCCCCAACGTTGTCGGCGATGACGGCTGGGTTGCGGGGATCGTCTTCGGGGATGCCGGCCTCGACCGTGCCGACGAGGTCGGCGCCGACGTCGGCGGCCTTGGTGAAGATGCCGCCACCAAGCCGGGCGAAGATCGAGATCAGCGAGGCGCCGAACGCCAGCGCGACCAATGCGTCGACGACGATCCGGTCATTGGGCGCGTAGCCGCGCACCGCGAGCAGATAATAAAAGAAACTGGAGATAGCGAGCAGAGCCAGGCCGGCGACCAGCATGCCGGTGATCGCACCGGCGCGGAACGCCATGGTCAGGCCCTGTTGCAGCCCGGTGTTGGCGGCCTCGGCGGTGCGGACGTTGGCGCGCACCGAAATGTTCATGCCGACAAAGCCGGTCGCGCCCGACAGCAAGGCGCCGAGCACGAAGCCCGAGGCCGACAAGCCGCCGAGGAAAAAGAAGACGATGGCCGCGACCACGACGCCGACGACCGCAATCGTCGTATATTGGCGGCGCAGGTAGGCCGAAGCGCCTTCCTGGATCGCTCCGGCGACTTCGATCATCTTGGCGTTGCCGGCCGAGGCGCTGAGCACCTGGCGGCTGGTAAGGATGCCGTAGAGCAAGGCGATGACGCCACAGGCGATCGCGATCACAATCAGATTCATTGGTTTCCCCGTCTTTTTTGGCGGCAAATCAAAAAGGCCGGCGATGCTGACGCAGCCGGCGGATTGGCGCCCCTTTATGTTGGGAAAAGACGGGTTGCAACCTGCCTGAGGGATTAGTGGATGAAGAGCGCGACCGTCATTCCGCAGGCGAGGCCGCTAAACGCGACCAGCCACTGGCGGAGCGGAATTGCCGTGATGTTCATGACCCAATGTCTCCGGCAGCGCGATCGGCTTGTCGTTGCTGACGAGGCGAAGCGATTCGCCGCCAGCATCAAGAGTCCCGATGGGGCGGATGCTGGTCCCAGAAGGTAAAGAAAGTCTTAACGGGTCGAGCTCGGCCGGGAGCGCGGCGAGCAACGCATAATCGTCACCGCCGGTGCCTGCGAACAATTGCGCCTCCAGTCCATTGCCACGCGCGGCGAAGAAGGCCTTGGACAAGGGCAAAGCGTCGAGATCGATGATCGCGCCACAACCGCTCGCTTGGGCCAGCCGCCGGGCATCGAGCAGCAGCCCGTCGGACACATCCATCATCGCCTTGGCGTGGGGCGCCAGCGCTCGCCCGGCGGCAAGCAGCGGCACCGGCCGGCGATAGGCTTCGACCAGCGAGCCCGCTGCGGATGGATCCTGTTGCAGCAAAGCCAGGCCCGCCGCCGAATCGCCGACGGTGCCAACCAGCCACAGCCGATCGCCCGGTTGCGCGCCGCTGCGCGACGGCGTGCATGGTCCGGCGCGGCCGATCGCGGTCAGCCCGAGCACGCGCGGCGATCCTGGCGGCAAGGCAATCGTATCGCCGCCGATCAGCGCCAGATCGAAGTGGGCGCAGGCGGCCTCAGTCCCGTCCATGAACGCTGCATCCCAGGCGTCGTCCTCGCTGATCGTCAGCGACAGCAAAGCCGCGGCCGGCATCGCGCCCTTGGCGGCAAGATCGGACAGATTGACCGCCACCAGCTTCCACGCGACGCTGTCGGCGGGGTCGCCGGGCAAGAAATGCACGCCCTCGGCGATGCTATCGTGGGTGATCACCAGCCCGTCGAACAGCGCCGCGTCGTCGAACAGCCCGCGCGCGGCCGGATCGCAAGCGAACCGACGAAGCCGCGCAATTGCTTCGGCTTCGTTCATTAGCTGGCGGGGGCGGCCCGCGCTTCCTTGGCGATGGCGTCGAGCAGGCCGTTGACGAAGCCGCTCTCGCGCTTGTCGTAAAAGGCGTGGGCGACGTCGACATATTCGGAAATCACCGAGCCTACGGGCACGTCGCTGCGGGCGAGAAGCTCATAGGCGCCGGCGCGGAGGATGGCGCGCATCGGGCGGTCGAGCCGCTTCAAGCTCCAGCCCTTGGCCAGGCGGGCGGTGATCGCTTGGTCGATCTCGTCGCGGCGCGCGTCGACCCCGGTCACCACATCGTCGAAAAACGTGCGCTCGGCGTCGATATATTGCGCATCGCCGATGGTCGCGCCGAGGCGGTGGTCGTGGAATTCCTTGATCAGGCGGGCAAGCGGCGTGCCCTCCATCTCCTGCTGATAGAGCGCCTGGACCGCGGCGAGGCGGGCGGCGGAGCGCGATCGGGAACGGGCGGCGTTGCTCATCAAGCGGGCGCTGTAGCGGTTGCACCCCGAGCGAGGAAGGGCTCGAGCGGCTGTCCCTTTGCCTTGATCACCTTCGGCGCCGAATGCTAGCTGCGGTTGATGCTGACCACGCTTCTGATCGTTGACGATTTTCTCGATGGCGCCAGCGAACTTCGCCAGGAGGCCTTGCGGCTCACTTTTCCCGAGCAACAGGGCGCGTTCCCCGGTCGCAATTCGCGCGAACGGATCAACATCGAGGGCCTCGACCAGGCGGTATCGAGGCTGGTGGGCGAACCACTCAAGCCGATTTCGCCGCTTGAATCCCATGCCAAATGCCGGCTCACGCTGGCCGCCGACAAGGGCAAGGCCAAGGTCCACATCGACCATAGTCACTGGTCGGGCATCCTGTATCTGAGCGAAAATAAGGACAGCAGCGGCGGCACGGATTTCTTCCGTCATATCCGCACCAACAGCGATCGCGCGCCGGTCTATAAGGAAGAGCTCGCCGCCCAAGGCTATGGCTCGTTCGACGCGATGCACGCCGATATCATTGAGCAGGACAGCGTCGATGATTCCAAATGGGAGCGCACGACCCATGTCCCGATGCGCTTCAATCGTCTCGTCTTGCTGCGCCCGTGGCTATGGCACACGGCGGGGCCGGGGTTTGGCGACCAACCCGAAAATGGGCGCCTGGTCTATCTCATGTTCTTCCAGTCGGCGCGGGGCTAGGCGAGGAACCCCTCAAGGACCCGGGCAATTGGCTCGGGCGCTTCCCATGGCGCGAAATGACCGACGTCGGGCAGGCGCACGATGGTCAGATCGTCGACCAGCCGGTCGAGCCCGTCGAGCTGGAGCGGGAGCAGCGCCGGGTCGCGCATCCCCCACACCATTTGGGTCGGGATGCGGACCTTGGGGAATGGGCCGAGCGCCCAGTCGGGCATTGGCGCTGCGGCGTCCGGCGCGGGGACGACGATGGCCGACGCGCGGTACCAATTGAGCATCGCGGTCAGCGCGCCGGGCGCCGACCATTCGGCGATGTAGCGGAGCTTCTCGTCAGCGGGGATGAGCGCGAGATCGACGTGGTTGCTGAACGTCTTGTCGAAGAATGTCTCGTAACCCATCGCCGCAACCGCAGCCTCGAAGCCCGGCGCGCGGAAGGCATTCATATATTGCGAGGCGGCGCGCTGCGCGGAATCCTCGATCAGGCTTTTCTGGAAGATCACCGGGTGCGGCGAGTTGATGATGGCAAGCCGCGTCACCCGCGGGTCGCCGCGGATCGCCGCCGCCCACGCCGCCGCGCCGCCCCAATCGTGGCCGACCAAGGCGAAGCGGTCGATTTCGAGTGCGTCGGCGAGCGCGAACAGGTCGGCGACGATGTGGTCGATTCGGTAAGCGCCAACGCCCTGCGGCTTGTCCGAGCCGGCAAAACCGCGCTGGTCGGGCATGACCAGGCGGAAGCGGTCCTGCAGCAGTGGCGAAATGCCGCGCCAGGTGCGGTGCGATTCGGGAAAGCCGTGGAGAAGGATCACCGGCGGCGCGGCGGCATCGCCGGCGAGCGCGACGTTGAGGGTAACGCTGGTCGAAAGCGGAACGCGGCGGAGCTCGGTCACGGGTAACTGACGGTGGTCGGCACCGCCGGGTAGGGAATAAACTCTTGGTCGTCGCCGGGGATCGTCGGGAAGCGGCGCGCGATCCAGTCTTCCTTGGCCTGGTTGATCCGCTCGCGCGACGACGAGACGAAATTCCACAGCACATGGCGCGGGGTGGCGAAGGCGCCGCCACCCAGCAGCATCAGGCGGGCCTCGCTCGCGCTGGTCAGGCGCGGCGCGTGGCCGGGGGCGAGCACGTAAAGCGCGAACGGTTCGAGCGCCAAGCCGTCGAGCTCGGCCGCGCCGCCGACCAGCATCAGCGCCCGCTCGTCGGCGTCGCTGTCGATGGGGATGCTGCTGCCTGCCGTGAGCACGATGTCGGCGTAGATCGTCGGCGAATGGCACGGTGTCGCCGCGGTCACGCCCCACAGACTGCCCATCAGCACCCGCGCCGAAGCGCCGCCGTCCTCGACCAGCGGCAGCCCGTCGCCTGGCACATGGTCGAACGCCGGGTCGGTCTCCTCCTTGCCGTCGGGCAAAGCGAGCCAGGTCTGCATCCCGTAGAAGCTCGGCCCGGCGGCGCGGCGGTCGGCGGGCGAGCGCTCGGAATGGACGATGCCCTTGCCGGCGGTCATCAGATTGACCGCGCCCGGCTCGATCACCTTGCGAGACCCAAGCGAATCGCGGTGCTCGATCGCGCCGTTGAACAAGTAAGTGACGGTGGCGAGGTTGATGTGCGGGTGGGGGCGGACGTCCATCCCCTCGCCGGGCGGCAGGCTCGCCGGGCCGAATTCGTCGAAGAAGATGAACGGCCCGACCATCGTCCGCTCCCGCGTCGGCAGCGCGCGGCGGACCTTGAAGGCACCCAGGTCGTGGGTGACCGGCGTGATGGTCTGAATGATCGAATCTTCGCTCATGTTTCCCCCGGTGCGGTGGCGCGGATGGTGAGCGCGTGGACGCGTTGGTCGAGCAAGTCACCAAGCGCGTGATGGACCATGCGCTGGCGTTCGACCCGCGACTTTTCGGCGAAGGCGGGGCTTTCGATCGCCAAGCTGAAATGGCTCTCGCCGGCGGGATTGTGGCCGCCATGGCCGCGATGCGCCTCGCTGTCATCGATCAGCTCGATCTGGCTCGGGGCCAGCGACGCAAGCCGCCGCAACATTTCGCTTGCGACCGGACCGGTGGAAGGCGCGTTCATCCGGGCCTATATAGCCTGGTTTAGTGAGTGAGAAAGTGCGTGGCTTCGACTAATCCAAGACTGCATGGCCGGGTCGAAGGCGCGCGGGACCGTTGCGCTGTCCCCGGCTGCGGCGAGCCCGGCGAATTCAAGGCCCCGCTCGAACCGGCCAATTTCAACGGCCCGGGCAGCTGGCGCTTCCTGTGCCTCGACCATGTCCGCGAGCATAATGCCAAATATAATTATTTCAGCGGCATGAGCCCGGAGGAAATTTCCGAGGCGCAGACGCCTTATGGCGGCTGGGAGCGATCGGT
>JBDSNQ010000266.1:0-3797 GCA_039915275.1 Sphingomicrobium sp. | reverse complement strand
ATAATCCTTCTTGAGGATAACGTTGATCGTGCCGGCAATCGCGTCCGAACCGTAGATCGGGGCGCCGCCGATGGCGATGGTTTCGATGCGGTCGATCAGCTTGGTGTTGATCAGGCCGAGATCGACCTGCTCGCCCGCCGCGGTCGGGCCGAAGATGCTGGCAGAGTTGGAGCTGACGAAGCGGCGGCCGTTGACCAGCACCAGCGTGCGCTGACTGCCAAGGCCGAGGAAGTTGACGAACGACTGGCCGGTGCCGAACGTGCCGCCCTGGGCCGCGCCGACCGGCGAGCTACCCGGAACGCCGAACTGCGGAAGCTCGTTCAACGCATCCGCCGCGTTGACGAAGCCGCGTTGCTCGATTGCTTGCGAATTGAGAACGGTCGACGGCTGAACGGTGTCGAAGTTTGGCCGGGCAATGCGCGAGCCCGTGACCACGATCGTATCCGCCGCAGGCGCTCCGGCCGATGCGGGCGCGGTGTCGCCCTGCTGGCTAACGCAATCCTGACGTGCCGCCGGATCGGCGATAGCCGAGCATTCGACAGCGGTGTTCTGCTGTTGCGCCTCAGCCTGCTGGGTTTCGGTCTGAGCAAAAGCGGGGGTCGCCATTGCAGCGGCAAGTGCGATTGCCGAAGTTGTAAACGGTAGCTGAGAACTGATAACGCGCATTTCGGTACCCCCGATTAAAGGTGAACCGGAAGCCTAACGACCTTGCCAAGCTAAGCAATAAACCACGGGTCTTGTGACAGACGGAATCGCGACGGTTGTAACTTTTGTGCCACAGTCGCCGCGAGCGCCCGCCCCGCAGGCTTCGGATTAGTACCGATAATGTTCTGGCTTGAACGGCCCGTCGGTGGAGACGCCGATATACGCCGCTTGCTTGTCGCTGAGTTTGGTCAGCTTGACGCCCAATTTGCCGAGATGGAGCTGGGCGACTTTCTCGTCGAGGTGCTTGGGCAACACGTAGACCGCGTTCTGATACTTGTCGCCGCCGGTCCACAGCTCGATCTGCGCCAACACCTGGTTGGAGAAGCTCGACGACATCACGAAGCTCGGATGGCCGGTGGCATTGCCGAGGTTCACCAGCCGGCCCTTCGACAGAACGATGATGTTCTTGCCATCGGGGAATTCGATCTGGTCGACCTGCGGCTTGATCTCGGTCCATTTGAAATTGGCCAGCGCGCCGATCTGAATCTCGCTGTCGAAGTGGCCGATGTTGCAGACGATCGCCATGTTCTTCATCGCCCGCATATGATCGAGCGTAATGACGTCCATGTTGCCGGTCGCGGTGACGAAGATGTCGGCACGCGTCGCCGCTTCCTCCATCGTCACCACCTCAAAGCCCTCCATCGCCGCCTGTAGCGCGCAGATCGGGTCGACCTCGGTCACCAGCACGCGCGCGCCGCCGTTGCGCAGCGATGCCGCACTGCCCTTGCCGACATCGCCGAAGCCGGCGACGCAGGCGACCTTGCCGGCCAACATCACGTCGGTGCCGCGGCGGATGGCGTCGACCAGGCTTTCCTTGCAGCCGTAGAGATTGTCGAACTTGGATTTGGTCACGCTGTCGTTGACGTTGATCGCCGGGAACGGGAGCTTGCCCTGCTTGCTAAGCTCATACAGCCGGTGAACGCCGGTGGTGGTCTCTTCGCTGACGCCCTTGATCGCGGCGACGGTCTTGGTGAGGTAGCCCGGACGCTCCTTGAGGAAACGCTTGAGGGTGATCGCGAAAATCTCCTCTTCCTCGTTGGTCGGCGAGAACAGCGTCTCGCCCGCCTCGACCCGCGCGCCCCACAAAGCGAACATGGTCGCGTCGCCGCCGTCGTCGAGGATTAGATTGCAGGTTTGATCTTGGCCCCAATCGAAGATCTTGGCCGCGTAATCCCAATATTCCTCGAGCGTCTCGCCCTTGATCGCGAACACCGGAACGCCTGTCGCCGCGATCGCTGCCGCGGCGTGATCCTGGGTCGAGAAGATGTTGCACGACGCCCAGCGGACTTCGGCGCCGAGAGCGGTCAGCGTCTCGATCAGCACCGCAGTCTGGATCGTCATGTGGAGCGAGCCGGTGATGCGTGCGCCGGTCAGCGGCTTCGACGAACCGAACTCCTCGCGCAGTGACATCAGCCCCGGCATTTCGGTCTCGGCGATGGCGATTTCCTTGCGCCCGAAATCGGCAAGGGAAATGTCGCGCACGATATAGTCGGTGAAACGAGTGTCAGCCATGGTCGCCACGAGATGCTCCGGATAAAAGAGGTGCATGAGCATGATCAAACCGACCATGCGTCGCGCCGCCGCCCCTAGCGGGATGAGGCCGCCAAAGCAAATATAAAGAATTCTTTATATGTTGAAGTCGGCGGCTCAGGCGGCCCCGGTTTCGCTCGACAGCAGGCGCGGATCGACACCTTGCGACTTGTAAGCGGCTGCCCAGCGCTCGTCGGTCGGGGTGTCGAACAGGATCTTGGGCGTGCCCTCGGCTGCGAACCAGCCGTGGCGCGTCATCTCCTCGTCGAGCTGACCTTCGCCCCAGCCAGCGTAGCCCAGCGACGCCACCCAGCGCGACGGACCGCGGCCCTTTGCGATAGCCTTCAGCACATCGATCGTTCCGGTCATCGCGCACAATTCGCCGTTTGCACCCAAGACGTGCAGCGTGTCCTGCCCGCCCCAATCGGTCGAATGGAGGATGAAGCCCCGGCCCGGCTCGACCGGCCCGCCGTGGTGGACGGGGGCGTCGGGCGCGTCGCCGGGATCGATGTCGAGCTGCTTGAGCAATTCGCGAAAGCGCAGGCCCGAACGCTTGTGGCCGATGCCGACCCCGACCGCGCCATTGTCGTCGTGGACGCAGAGCGCAATCACCGCCCGCTCAAAGCGCGGGTCGGCCATCCCCGGCATCGCCAAGAGCAGCTTGCCCGAAAGAAAACGCGGCGCGTCCATCGTCTGGAAACATGGCCCCGCCGCCAATTTCGGGCAAGTCTTGAGACGGGCGGTCACCGAGCCTATCTGCCACTCCAACGCATCCCCTTCACTCCAGGAGAATATTCATGACCCTAAAAGTCGGCGACCGCATTCCCGATGTTGCGCTGGCGATCGCCACGCCGGACGGCCCGCAGCCGACCACCAGCACGGCGTTTTTCGCCGGCAAGCGCGTCGCTTTGTTCGCCGTGCCGGGCGCGTTCACGCCGACCTGCTCGGCCCGCCATTTGCCGTCCTATGTCGACAAGGCCGGCGAGTTGAAAGCCAAGGGCATCGACGCCATCGCCGCCATCTCGGTCAACGACGCCTTCGTCATGAGCGCCTGGAACAAGGCCGACGGTTCGGACGACATCACCATGCTGGCCGACGGCAATGGCGAGTTCGCCGAAGCGATCGGGCTGACCATGGACGGCAGCAAGTTCGGCATGGGCAAGCGCAGCCAGCGTTATTCGATGCTGGTCAACGACGGCGTCGTCGAGACACTCAATGTCGAGGCCCCCGGCGAATATCATGCGTCGAGCGCGGAGACTTTGCTCGAGCAGGCCTGAGCGCCCGGGCAGCGCCGGCTCAGTGGCGGGCGAACCAGTCCATCGCCCATGCGTCGCGATCGACGGCGCGGCCGGCGATGGTATGCCCCTCGCCTTCGACAACGAGCAGCTGGAACGGCTTGCCCAAGGCTGACAGCTGCCTGGCCATGTCCAGCGATTGCGTAACCGACACTTCGGAATCCTTGGCGCCGTGAATGATCAGGACCGGTTTACCGATGCGGTCGGCCCATTGCACAGCGGAGCGTCGCTTAACGATCGCGGAGCGCTGACTATTCAGGTCGGGCC
>JBDSNQ010000020.1:0-6483 GCA_039915275.1 Sphingomicrobium sp. | reverse complement strand
CGACGGTGGCGATGCAATCGGGTTCGACGAGCGTAGTCGAATCCATCTCGACGACGATTGCTGGCCCCGTGATTACGTCCCCCGCGCGAAGCCGCGAGCGGTCGTAGATCACCGCTGGCCGCAATTCTCCGTCGATCCACAATTCATGGTCGCGGAGCCTAGCTTCGCCGGGGTCGCCGTTGCCCACAGGCAGTGCAGCCGCCTGCAGGTCGAGTGCCGGGCCGAGCGCGACGGCACGCAGATTGACGATTTCATGCGCGCTTTCCATGTTGAATGTGAACAATCGCCGGTGCTCATCGTCGAAGCGGGCCACAAGGCCTTTGATGCCATCGGTTCGCAGCATCTCCGCATCGATCGTCATCGGCACTTCGAACGCCTGGCCCTGATAGCGAAGATCGATTTCAAACAGGCTGCTGATGTCGGCCTCGGCGATGCCGTCGGCGCGAAGTTCGTCGCGAGTTTGCTGTGCCATCTCCTCAAGTAGCGCGATGAGCTCATCTTCATCCGTGTCCCGGGCCAGCCTCGCGAAACTGCGCGCCGCCTCGGTCCGCATCCTCGTCGTTGCGTCGCCAAGCGCGCACAAAACTCCCGGCGAGACCGGCGATATTGCCGGCCAACTGCCCATCAGTCGCGCGACTGCGTTGACGTGAAGCGGGCCAGCGCCGCCGAAACCCATCAAGGCGAAATCTCGAGGATCGTAACCTTGTTGGACCGAGATCATGCGCAGAGCGCCAAACATATTCTCGTTGGCAATATCGATGATACCTCGCGCAGCCTCGAACAGACCGATTCCTAGACTGTCGGCAATCGCCTGGATCGCAGCCTTGGCCGCTTCGCGATCCAGCTTGAACGTGCCCCCGAGCAAGGATTCGGGAAGGTAGCCCAGCACGACATTGGCGTCGGTGACGGTCGGCGCCTCCCCGCCCATTCCGTACGAGACCGGGCCAGGGACGGCGCCCGCCGACTGCGGACCGACACGGAGGGCTTTGGTCAGCTCCGGCACATAAGCGATCGAGCCGCCGCCGGCTCCGACTGTCTTCACATCCAGCGAGGACGCACGAACGTTGAGGTGGCCGACCTCGGTGGTTCGCACGCGCCGTGGTTCCAAATTTTCGATCAAAGCGACATCGGTCGATGTTCCGCCGACATCGAGCGTGAGGATGTTTCGAAAGCCGGCATTCTTCGCCACCCACAGCGCCCCGGCGACACCGCCGGCCGGGCCCGACATCAGCAGTGAAACCGGATGCTCCTCGGCTTTCTCGGACGACATCAGGCCGCCATCCGATCGCAACAGCGCCAGGATTCCTTCCATTCCAGAAGCTCGGAGCTTGCCACGAAGGTTACGGACATAATGGCCGACCACCGGTCGCACCGACGCGTTGGCGACGGTTGTCAGCGTGCGCTCATATTCTTGCATCTCGGGGAGCACGACGTGGCTGAGCGAGAGGGGAAGGTCGGGGATAATCTCGCGCGCTATTTCGGCAACGCGAAGCTCATGGGCGCCATTGAGATAGGCGTTCATCAGGGAAACCGTCACCGCCTCAACGCCGCGCGCTTTCAGTCCTTCGAGCGCGACCCGAATGTCGTCATCGTCGATCGCCCGCAGCTCCTGCCCGTGGGCGTCCATCCTGCCGGCGATTTCGAATGTGTCCTCCAACGCGGCCAAGGGCTCGGGCTTGGGCCAAATGATCCAGCCAGCCAGGCCACCTGGAACATAACTCCGGGCGATCTGCAGGATTTGGCGATACCCCTGGGTAACGATCAAGCCGACCCGCGCGCCCTTTCCTTCGAGCATCGCGTTTGTGGCTACGGTCGTGCCGTGAAGGAATGTTTCGATCTCTGCCGGGGTGATCGCCGCTTCTGCACAGATTGCGTCGAGACCCGTGAGCACTCCGATCGAGCTGTCGGCCGGAGTCGATGGCGTCTTGTGCCGCCAGAAGGCGCCGGAGTCCTCATGGAACAGCAACAAGTCGGTGAACGTCCCACCGACATCAACACCCAAACGATAAGCCATTAAGTCGTCCTCTCAGACTGCGCGCGCGGAAATCCTCCGGCGCGGCTAACCATTCCGGGCAGCGCCTTTCCGACCTTGCCCGACAACCAGGCAGTCGTCTCGATAAGTCGGTCAAGATCAAGCCCGGTGCGAACACCAGATCGCTCGAGCATGTAGACGACATCCTCAGTCGGCACGTTGCCGGTGGCGTTGGGTGCATACGGACAACCGCCAAGTCCGCCGAGCGAAGCATCGACGATTCGGGCGCCGGCTTGAACAGCTGTCCAGACGTTGGCCAGCCCGGTGTTGCGCGTGTTGTGAAAGTGTACCCGGACCGGCACCGGGCTGATCGCTGCGGCGACACGCTTTACAAGTGCTTCGACGTCGCGTGGCGAAGCGACGCCGATCGTGTCGGCAAGCGCGACTTCGACCGAGCCGGCCTCCGCAACTTGAACCGCCATTGACAGCGTGCGGTCGGGGTCAACCTCGCCTTCGAAGGGACAACCGAACGCTCCGCTGATCGTGATCTGTCCGCGACGACCAGCTGCCTTGGCCATGGCGACAATGCGCGATGCGACGGCAATCGATTCGTCACTGGTCTGGCCCTGGTTGCGGCCAGCAAACCTGTCGGTCGTGACGCAAACCGCGCCGAGTTCCTGCAACTTGGTGCCAAGCGCGCGCACCGCGCCGCGCTCGTTCAACACTAGTCCGATATAAATAACGCCGTCATCGGCGGGCAACGCTGCGGCCACCTGCTCCGCGTCCGCCATCTGCGGGACCCGGCGCGGACTGACGAAGCTTGCGACTTCAATGCGCCGCACGCCCGCGGCAACCGATCTCGCGATTAGCTCGACCTTATCGCCGGTGGATATGGTCATGGGCTCATTCTGGAGCCCGTCGCGTGGGCCGACCTCGACTAGCTCGATGGAGGTGCTGGGGCTCATACTTCGGGCAATTCCTGAGAATTCGATTTGTATACAATTACCCCTTCTCCATTGGCCGTCAAGCGCCGGCCTCCGGTTAGTGGCCCTCAATTACCCCGTGGCTTGGCGGGCCTCGTCTCGAACCAGCGCGTTTTGAAAGGCATCACGATAGGCGTGGAACGCGCGTCGGATGTGTGCCTTCATCACTGCTTCCGCCCAGTCCGGGTCGTGGCGGCGAAAGGCGAGAATCAACTCCTCATGTTCGGCGAATGAGCGCAACACCTGGTCACGGTCGTAGCGTCGCGCCGTCCGGAGCACGATAGGCTGTTCGATGATCGTTCCAAGGAGCGCGGTCAGCCGGTCAGAGCCAGCCGCCTGCAGGATGATCGCGTGGAATTCCCGATTGTGCTCGAGGAAAATCGTCGAATTGATTGGCTGGGACTCGGCGGCACGCCGGATTGACTGGTTATGCGATGCCAGCCGCTCGATATCCCCCAGGGCGATCCGGCAGGAGGCGCGGGCTGCGGCGTGGCCCTCAAGCATTCCGCGCAATGCGAATGCCTCCTCGATTTCGTCCATCGACCAATCGGTGACGAATGTGCGCTGGGAATCTGTTCGCCTTACAAAATGCTCAGTTTCCAGTCGCCGCAGCGCCTCGCGGACTGGCGTCCGGGAGACCCCGCAGGAATCAGCGAGATGCTCCTCGCGAAGCTGCTCTCCCGGAGCAAGAATTCCCTCGAGTATCGCGCCGCGGATATGGCGGTAAGCATGCTCTGATGCTTTGGACATCCGCGCTTACTCCTCTCCCAAACGATTCAAGGCAAGTGGCACTTGACTGTCGTTATTTGTATACAATAAGGTTGCGTCAGGAGAAGCGAAAAACACTAGAAGAACATTAGCGCGTCGACAGGGGGAGATATCGATGAGGGGCTTTCACTCGCTATTGGTGACATGTGCATCGCTGGCCGTGATCAACGCGACTCCATTGGCTGCGCAAACGGTGCCACCGGATCCGCAACCAGCAGCAGAACCGGCGGTTGCCGACTCTGACCCCGAAGCCATTATCGTCACCGCTCGACGTCGATCGGAACTGCTCAACGATGTTCCTGCCTCGGTGACGGTCCTGACCGCCGACACCATTGAAAAGGCAAATGTCCAGACGGCGGAAGATTTCGCCAAGCTGACGGCGGGCGTAACTATCGTCACAGGCACCGCCGAAGCCGGGGATACCCAAATCAACATTCGCGGAATCAACGGTGCCCGCGACGCGGAGAGCTCGGTAGCGCTTGTTGTTGACGGCATTCTCAAGACCAACACCGCTGCGCTCAACCAGAACCAGGGCACACTTCGCCAGGTCGAAATCCTCAAGGGCCCTCAAGGTGCGCTCTATGGCCGCAACGCGGCGGCGGGGGCGATCGTCATACAGACTCTCAAGCCGGGCAAAACTCTGAGCGCCGCGTTCAAGGGCAGCTATGCCAATGAGAACACTGCCACGCTCAATGGCTATGTCGCGGGCCCGCTTTCCGACCAGGTCGGCTTCGTCATTTCGGCCGATTATCGGACTACCGACGGATTCTACCGCAACGAGTTTCTCGATCGGAAGGTGGTTGATGATCAGAACGCCTGGAACGTCGAGGGGAGGCTTGTTGCCGAACTGGGCCCCGCGACAACCGTCGATGCAAAGGCTCACTATGGAGAATTGCACGGGGCCTCGATCAACTTCAATTCCTCGTTCCACATCCCGGCGCTTGGCGGCGCGTTCTACGAGAATGTGAACGACCACCCGTTTCACTATTATTCCAACATTCGGCCGACCAACGACCAGCAGACCTTCGAAGCTTCGATCAAGCTAGACCATGATCTTGGGCCGGTGACGCTGAGTGCGTGGACCCTCTACAGCGACATTAAGAACGATCTCGTTGCCGACGGCACATCCGCCGATTTCGCGCGCTATATTTCCGCAGCGCTTCCCGCGGGGCAGCCCACGGTCGATTCCTGCTTCGCTTCGACCGCAGCCTTGACTGGCTTTCCGGTGAATCCACCGGGCTTCATTGGCCAGATCCCGGTCCCCTTCATCTTTGCGCCTGCAAATGGGTCGGTTTTCGGTGCCTATTCGCCAACGACATGCGACGGCATCCAATATCAACGGCGCAATCAGAAGGATCTCAGTGCCGAGGTCCGCTTGGCATCCAACGGCGACAAAGCGATCGACTGGCAGGTCGGCGCGTATGCGTTGAACATCGACCGCACGGTTGGCGTCAGTCTCGGCGGCGACACCGGCCAGGGTGTGCTCAAAAATCTTTATAATCCGCCAAATTCTATTAATCCCACGTCGCAATTATTCGCCGACAACTTCAAGACCAATGTCTATGCCTTGTTCGGTTCGACCGACTGGCAAGTGTCGAACGCGATCAACCTTGGCCTTGCCCTGCGCTATGACATTGAGCGGCGCCGCGTTCGGTCGCTCGTTCCAACCGCCACCGATCCTTTTACCGGCAATCCAATTAATCCCGGCCAGGCATTTGGGCCGATCTTGCCTCAAACCAAGACCTTCAGGCAGCTACAACCGAAGGTCAGTGTCCGCTGGGAAGTTACGCCGCATACCAACCTCTTCGCCAATTGGGGCATTGGCTTCAAATCCGGTGGGTTCAATAATCAAGGCTCGGCGGCAATCGTCAATCAGAATTTCAACAATCCAAATCCACCATTCATTGAAGCCGACGTGCTGATCGAGGACCAGTTCCGGAAAGAACGTTCGAGCGCTTTCGAGGCCGGCATCAAGGGGCGGCTGGGCCCGGTCAATTATAATCTCGCCGGTTACTACACGCGCATTACCGACATGCAGTTCTTCGAATTCTTTGTCGGCGGTTTCGGCTTGCTTCGTGTGGTTTCAAACATTGACAGGGTCGACATCAAAGGCGTCGAGGCCAATGCGAACGCCCAGATCCTGCGGGGCTGGACGGTGTTCGGTGCGGCCAATGTGACCGATTCGAAAATCAAGAAAAACAGTTCACGGCCCTACACTGTGGGTAACAAATCTCCCTACACTGCCGATTACACGATTAACCTTGGCACTCAGTTGGACACGCCAGTCAGCTCGGCGATCGACCTTGTCCTAAGGGCAGATTTCCGTGTTACCGGGCCGACCTGGTTCCATACCGTTCAGGACCAGGTCCGGCCGACATTGTTCAGCGGCTTGTTACCGATTTCCGCATTGGCACTGCCGGCCTTCGTCGGGGACGCGAATTACAACGTCAACCAGCGAAATGCGTTTAGCGTCCTCGACCTGCGTGCAGGACTGGAGGGGAAACATTGGAAGGCCAGCGTGTTCGCCAACAATGTCTTCGACAAGAAATATCTCGATGAAGTCATTCCGGCGATCGAGTTCGGCGGCTCATTCATTTCGCCGGGTGCGAGACGGCTGATTGGTGCCGAGGTCGGTTTCAAATTCTGAGGTTGCAGCTGGCCGTACCCTTTGGAAGCGACCTCCGCTGATTAAGCACTTTACGCGAATCCGATTGTCGGCGCCAATCGTAGTTGGCATCCGGAGTTGACATCGCAGGGGTC
>JBDSNQ010000147.1:0-8056 GCA_039915275.1 Sphingomicrobium sp. | reverse complement strand
GACCCGAAGCCGAATTTTTCATGTTCGACGACGTCCGCTTCGAAGATACCTACAACGCCTCGGGTTTCCGCCTCGATGATATCGAGCTGCCGACCAACACGGGCCGCGAATATGACGGCGGCAACCTTGGCCACCGGCCGCGCGCCAAGGGCGGCTATTTCCCGGTCGCCCCGGTCGACAGCGCGATGGACATCCGCGGCGAGATGATCGCGACCATGATCGAGATGGGGCTGCCGTGCGACAAGCACCACCACGAGGTCGCCGCCGCCCAGCACGAGCTCGGCCTGACCTACGGCACGCTGACCGAGACCGCCGACCGCATGCAGGTCTACAAATATGTCGTCCACATGGTCGCCCACGCCTACGGCAAGACCGCGACCTTCATGCCCAAGCCGATCGCCCAAGACAACGGCTCGGGGATGCACACCCACATGTCGATCTGGAAGGGCAAGAAGCCGCTGTTCGCCGGCAATGGTTATGCCGGGCTTTCCGAGATGGCGCTCTATTTCATCGGCGGCGTGATCAAGCACGCCCGGGCCTTGAACGCCTTCACTAACCCGACCACCAACAGCTACAAGCGGCTCGTCCCGGGCTTCGAGGCACCGGTGCTGCTGGCCTACTCGTCGCGCAACCGCTCGGCCTCGTGCCGGATCCCTTATGGCGCCGGCGAGAAAGCCAAGCGCGTCGAGTTTCGCTTCCCCGACGCGCTCGCCAATCCCTATCTCGCTTATTCGGCGCTGCTGATGGCCGGCCTCGACGGCATCCAGAACCGCATCCATCCCGGCGATCCGATGGACAAGAACCTCTATGATTTGCCGCCGCAGGAGCTGGTTGACGTGCCGACGGTGTGTGGCTCCTTGCGCGAAGCGTTGGTGTCGCTCGACAAGGACCGCGCCTTCCTGACCCGCGGCGACGTCTTCAGCGACGACCAGATCGACGCCTATATGGAGTTGAAGTGGGAAGAAGTGATGCGCTGGGAGACCACCCCCAGCCCGGTCGAGTTCGACATGTATTATTCGGGTTAAACGACGCTTACGCTTCGGTAACCTAAACTGGTCATAGTGCGCGCGATGGGTTTCGAGACCGCACCTCCGAACGGGTTCCGAGCGACGTTGCGGTCCGGCCGCGGGCCGCTCGTCGTCGCCGACAAGCACGCCAAGGTCGATACCTCGGCGACGGGTCTTGCCGCGGTGCTCGTCTCACGCTCGGAAAACCGCCGCACCAATCAGCGCGGCGGCGACCGCCACCGGCTCAGCGACGAGCAAGCCCTCGTCCGGCGCAAGGGCAAGCGTCATGTCGTCGACCTCATCAACCTGTCGCAGGACGGAGCGATGGTCCGCGGCAAGTTCACCGCCAATCTGTGGGATCGGGTCGATCTGGTCCTCGGCGAAACCGGCGGAATTTCCAACCAGGTTGAATGCGCGGTGCGCTGGATCCGCGGCGAACGCTTCGGGCTCGAATTCGCCCATGAAACCCGCGTCGATTGCGATTCCAAAACGCTCGACGACTTGTTGCTGCAGGTCATCCGGCACAGCTTCCCGGACATCGCGATCAAGCCTTCGCCCGTCGCAGTTCCGGATGCGCCCGAACATCAGCGCGGCGAAATTCGTCACCCGATGATCTGGAACGGGGTTCTGCGCCACAATGCCGAATGGGAAACGTTTCGACTGCGCAATATTTCGCGGCTTGGGGCAATGATCGAATGCCCGGTCACTTTGGCGGTAGGCGCAGTGGTCAAGCTCGAATTGAGTGACATCGGCCGTCTCACAGCCACCGTCAGCTGGTCGCGGGGCAATCAATCGGGCCTTGAATTCGACCAGCCATTCGACGTCCGCAACCTGTCCAGATCGAAGCCAGAAATCGCGCCGCAACCCAGCTCAGCTAGCGACGACCGGTCGCCTTGGGCGGCAGAGTGGAACCGACTGTCGGTGAGCGAATTGCGCGATGCGCTCGAGGGCTTTCTCAAACACTAACGCGACAGTCTTGGTGGTCAGGCCTAGTCTTCGGCGATCAGACTGGTCGTCTTGGTTTCGGGCATCATCCAGAAACCGATGGTCGCGAGGCCGATGATCGCCGTCAGATACCAGTAAAAGCCGCTCTCGATCCCGGCGTTCTTGAACCACAAAGCGGCATATTCGGCCGTCCCCCCGAACAACGCGTTGCCCAGCGCATAAGGCAGCGCCACGCCCAACGTGCGAATATGCGGCGGGAACAGCTCGGCTTTGATGAGGCCGCTGATCGCGGTGTAGGCGCCGAGGATGGTCAGCGGGATCAGCGTCAGGCCGAACGCGGCGAGCGGGGTCGCGGCGTGACTGAGCGCGGTGAACACCGGCACCGAGACCAACATCCCGCCAAAGCCAAAGATGAACAGCATCGGCTTGCGCCCCCAACGGTCGGCGGCGAGTCCCCAAAATGGCTGGATACCCATGAACACGATCAGCGCCGCGGTCATCACCAGCGTCGCCGAGGGCCGCGAGAAGCCGGTCGTATTGACCAGGAATTTCTGGAGGTAAGTGGCGTAGGCGTAAAAAGCGATCGACCCGCCGGCGCTGATCGACGCGACGATCAAAAATTCGCGCGGATGGTCGCGCCACAGCTTGACCAATGACGATTTCGGCCGGTCTGCGGACTGCCCGGTGAAAGCCTCGGTTTCGGCCAATCGCCGGCGCAGGACATAGACGCCGAGCGCGAGCACCGCCCCGATCCCGAACGCCACCCGCCAGCCCCACGCCTGAAGCGCGGCTTCGGACATCGTCGCCTGCAGCACCAGGACCACGCCGAGCGCGAGCAGCTGGCCGCCGATCAGCGTCACATATTGAAAGCTGGCCCAGAACGCGCGGCGGTCCTTCATTGCCATTTCCGAAAGATAAGTCGCGCTCGCGCCATATTCGCCGCCGACCGATAACCCCTGCAACATCCGCGCGAGGAGCAGGATCGCCGGCGCCAGCGTCCCCGCCATGGCGTAAGTCGGCGCCGCCGCGATCATCACCGACCCACCGGCCATCAGCCCGACCGACAAAGCGAGGCCCGACTTGCGTCCGTGGCGATCGGAATAAATGCCCATCACCCAAGCGCCGATCGGCCGCATCAGGAAGCCGACGGCGAAGATCGCCGCGGCGCTCAATAATTCGGCCGTGCGGCTGTTGCCCGGCAACAGCACCGGCGCGAAATAGATCGTCAGGACCGAATAAGCGTACCAGTCGAACCATTCGACCAGATTGCCCGCCGATCCCCCGACGATGCTGCGCAGGCGGTGCGCCCGGCGTTCAGCCATTGGCGACGGCGGCGCGCGCATTGGCGGCGGCGCGGCTGCCGTAGACCGCATAGAGCACCAAGCCGATGGCTTGCGCGGCGAGGAAGAAGGTCTGGGTCCGCACCGGCAGGCTGTAGAACAAGTACAGGCAGCCGAGGATGCCGCCGATGCCGACCACCCACGGCAACGGCGCGCGGAAACGGCGTTCGCGGTCCGGCTCGCGCACCCGCAGCGTCAGCATTGCCGCGCACACCGCGACGAACGCCGCCAAAGTACCGGCATTGGCCAGCGCGGCGATGGTCGCCAGCGGCACCAGCCCGGCGATGATCGAAACGACAATGGCGGTGAAAATGGTGATCCGCACCGGCGTCCCCCGCGCCGATACCCGCGCCAGGCTGGCGGGCAGAAGGCCATCGCGCGCGACCGTGAAGAAGATCCGGCTTTGGCCGAAGAAGAACGCCAGGATCACGGTCGGCAGCGCGATCACCGCCGACGCACCAAGGATGCGCGCCGCCCAGCCCTGGCCGATTTCGCGCAGGATCAACGCCAACGGTTCGGGGCTGTTGGCGAAGCGATCGTAACCCAATGCACCGATCGCGGCGGCAGCGACCGCCATGTAGATGATCACGCAGATGACCATCGATCCGACGATGCCGATGGCGAGGTCACGGCCGGGGTTCTTGGCTTCCTCGGCGGCGGTGGCAATGGCGTCGAAGCCATAGAAAGCGAAAAAGATGATCGCCGCTGCGGCCATCACTCCGACTTCGCTCCCGGCCGCCCCGCTGCGCGGGAAGCCGTAGGGCATGAACGGGTGGAAATTAGCGGCGTTGAAGACCGGGAAAGCAACCGCCAGGAACAGCGCCAGCGCGGCCAGCTTGATCACCACCAATATGGCGTTTAGCGTGGCGCTCTCGCGGGTGCCGGCGATGAGCAGCCCGGCAACCACCACGATGATGAAAATCGCCGGCAAATTGACGATCCCGCCAAGCTCGGGCCCGTTGATCAAGGCCGGCGGCAGCCCGGCGCCGACCGAGGCGAGGAAGCCCGCCGCATAGCCTGACCAGCCGACCGCGACCGCGCTCACCACCAGGCTGTATTCGAGGATCAACGCGACCCCGATCATCCACGCGATCAATTCGCCGAACACGACATAGGAGTAAGTGTAGGCCGAGCCCGACGCCGGGATCATTGTCGCCACTTCGGCATATGCAAGCGCGGCGCAGGCGCAGATCACACCGGCGATGGCGAAGGACAATATGACCGAGGGTCCGGCCTTGGCGGCGCCGACCCCGATCAGGGTCAGGATGCCGGTGCCGACGATCGCGCCGACGCCAAGCGCGATCAAGTGCGGCCACCCTAGCGTCTGGGCCAAGCGGTGATGCGCGGCCATATCCTCGCGCGCGACAACCGCCTTGCGGACCTTCCAATTCTTCATGCCGATCGCTCCCCTGCCGTCATTGCGAGCGTAGCGAAGCAATCCAGCGGCGCAACCGCCCTAATAGTCCTTCGACACACGCACGTTGGCGCTGGTCCGGCCGATGGTCGAGACCGACGACAGCAGGGATAGCCAGCGCGTCATCTGATATTCGATGCGAGTCGCCGAATAGCCTTGGCCGTCGGTGATGACTTCGACGAACAGCTTGCGGGTGAGGTACTTACCGGCCGAAAGCGAGGTTTTTTGTCCGGTGGCGATGTCGGCCGGCACGATCCGCAAGCGGTCGAGACCGATCGCGCGGCGCAGCGCGTTGATCGGGTCGAGGCTGCCCGAGCCCGATTGCAGCGCCGCCACGGCCGACGCCAGCTGCAAGGCTTCGGGCGCCGACAAATTGGTGATCGATGTCCCGAACAGGATCCGCGACAATAACTCGTCCTGGGGCAGCGCCGGCACGCTGGCGAAATTGATCTCGGGCTTGAGGCCGGTCCCGGTTACGCGCACGCTGGCATCGAGCCCCTGGACCTGGGCTTCGGCGTGGATATCGAGCAACGGGTCGACCGGGCTTTCGCCGCGGAAGCGGATTACGCCGCGGTCGAGCCGGAAATTGCGGCCAGCAAATTCATAGTCGCCGCGCACCAAATCGGCGCGGCCGGTGAAGCGCGGCGCGTCGGCGGTCCCGCCGATGGCGAGCTGGGTGGTCCACTTGCTGTCGATCCCGAGCCCGCGCACGTCGAGGTCGCGCCCAATGACATTCAAATCCAGCCGCCACGGGTGCAATTGCGCAACCTCGATCACATCGGCGGGATCAAGCCCGCGGTGGCTCACTTGCAGCTGGAGCACCGCGGCGGCGGCGCTGGCGCGACCGAGCTGGAAGCGGCCCTTGTCGAGGGTCAATTTGCCCGAAATCATGCCACCCTCGGCCGTCGACTGGATACGCATCGGGCCGGTCACGCGGGCGGCGATGTCGTCGCGATTGAGCAGCAGCGCCTGGCGGGCGTTGAAATTGAGGTCGAGCAGGCTGCGCCCGCCCGAGAACGTCACCGTGCCTAAGCCGTCGATGGCGCCGCCGCCGCTGGTTCGGCCGGTCAGCCGGGTGAACAGCAGCTTGGGCCCGTAGAAGCGCGCGTCCGAGGCCAATTGGTCGATGACCATGCCGGTGACCGCGCTCTCGATCCGCGCGCTCTGGGTGCGGAGCGAGCCGCGGATGGTCGGATCGACCAACCTGCCGCCGATATCGGCGCCAATCGCGATCGGGCCCGACAGGTCGATCACTTCGGTCCCCGACAGGCGCCACAGCGTATCGGCTGGCCCGGTGTAGCGCAGCTGCGCGAACAGCGGCGCATTCATCAGCTCGGCCATCAGCGGACCGTGGCCGAGCGGGACGAAGCGGGCCTGGGCGCGGCCGATGATCTTGCCGCCGCTCGCCGCCACCGCGCGCACCGCGGCCTTGTTGCCGCCGACCACCGCGGCCAGCCCGACATCGATCGGTTGCGACGCGAGCACCAGCCCGGCCCGGCTTAGCCTGCGGATCTGGAGGTCGGCGCGGCCGCTGCGGCTGCCTTTCCACGCATAATCGAGGCGGCCGGTCGCGGATCCCTCGAGGCCGAGGCCGGGCCAGGCGATGTCGAGAATTTGCATCGGCATCGCGCGCAGCTGCGCATGCACTTCGGGCACCGACCCGCTGCGGCCCGACAGCGTGCCGGTGCCGCCGGCAAAACTGAAGTTGGTCGGCGCCAGGCTCCAGCCATCGCCGGCGCGGGTCAGCACCGCCGCCTCGCGCAAAACCAATGCCCGGCGCTCGATCTCGCCGCGGCCGGTCAGCTGGATGCTGTCTGGCGTGATGTTGGCCAGCGTGGTGAAATCGAACGCGGCGCCGCGGCGGCCGGCGATCGCCGCGCGGACCTGGCCGCTGCCATTGACCAGCCGAGCGTTGGCGGTCAGCCGCGCGAAGCTGATTCCGGACGCCTCGAACCCGCGCGCGTCGACCACGCCGTCGATCGTGGTGCGCGCGTCGGCGAGGATGATCGTGCCGTCGAGCCGGCCCGTTCGCACCGCGAAAATCCCCGGAAAGCGAACGCCATTGGCCCTGAGATGCGCTTCGATTTTCTGGGCATCGCCGACTGGCGCGAAGCCGAGGTCGCCGTCCAGCCCGCCGCCGGCCACCGCCAGCGTGCCGGTGAAGCCGCCGGGGTCGGAGCGCAGATTGCCGCTCGCCGTAGTGCCGCCGACATTGAGCGCGGCAATGGCGATGGTCGCGCGGCCGCCGTTGGGAAGCAGGATCTGACCCTTGCTGGTGAACGGCCCGAGCCGCGACGTTCCGTTGGAGGTGTAGTCGAACCCGGCGGCGTTGGGCAGCAACAGCAGCCGCATGTCCTTGAGCCCCATTGGGTCGTTCGGGCGATCCAGGAACAGGTCGATCCGCGGCCGTTCGATGTGGCCATCAAGCACCATCCTGAGCGCGCCGTATTTCGCCTGTTTCCCGCTGGCGACAATGTGGAACGTGCCTTCGCGGAAGCGCTGGCCGGCGCCGCTCAGCCGAAGCTTGGGCGCGAATAGCTGCAAATTGGTAAAATGGACGATGCCGTCGCTGCCGCGTTCAAGATCGGTCTCGATCCGCGGCAGTCCGCCGGCGATGTCGCGAAAGAAGCTGTTGTCGAGCCGCCGCACCCACGCCTTGCCCTTGCCGATAACGCGCGAGCCGTGGCCGCCCGGGCCCGGCACCACCTTCAAGTCGCTGACGACGTCGACGATGCCGACCCCGGGGATCAAATAGCGGGTCATGCCGCCGGAAATGAGGATTTCGAACCGCCCGGTGACGAGGTCGATCAGCAGCGCCAATCTGCCGTTCAATTTGCTGCTGGTCAGCTTGAGCCCTTCGCCGCGGATGAACTTGGGGGTGATGGTCAGCATCCCCTCGAGCCGCGCATTGGCGAGGATCGCGCCGGCGACGTCGCCGACCCCGGTAATCGCCCGCGCTCGCAAGCGCAGCGGAACGCGGATCGGCCACGGCGACCCTTGGCCCCGGCCCTCGGCATGGACGTCGACGAAGCCGGTATTGTCGAATTTCACCCCCGGCGAGGTCAGGCGATAGGCGTAGTTCGAGCGCCCGAACGGCCCATCGAGCGTCCACACCATGCGCACGTTGCGCCCCGTCATGTTGGGGAACAGCGCGCTCGGACGAATAAGATCGATTCCGACGCGCACCGCGCGATAGCGATTGCCGGCGAGGTCGAGCGCGCCGCGCGTCACCGCCCGCAGCGACGGCGAAGTCAACGCCAATTCCCCGTCGAGAATCCGGTTCTGCAAATGGCCGTCGCCGCGCACCTGGACAACCGGCGCGGTCAGACGCTGGAGCTTTCCCTTGAGGA
>JBDSNQ010000261.1:0-4224 GCA_039915275.1 Sphingomicrobium sp. | reverse complement strand
CGCGATCGACTGCAGCGCATCGTCGGTGAATTCGAGCTGCACGTCTTCCATGTCGAACAATTTGGCATATTGCTTGATCAAGGCGTTCTTGGGCTCGACCAGGATCTTGACCAGCGCTTCCTCGTCGAGGTCCATCAGGGTCGCGATGACCGGCAGGCGGCCGATGAACTCGGGGATCAGGCCGAACTTCAATAGATCCTCGGGCTCGCAATGCTGGAGCACTTCGCCGGTCTTGCGGTCTTCGGGCGCGGCGACGTGGGCGCCGAAGCCGATCGACTTGCCCTGCAGGCGGTCGGCGATGATCTTTTCGAGGCCGGCGAAGGCGCCGCCGCAAATGAACAGGATGTTGGTCGTGTCGACCTGCAGGAATTCCTGCTGCGGATGCTTGCGGCCGCCCTGCGGCGGGACCGAAGCGGTGGTGCCTTCCATCAGCTTCAAGAGCGCCTGCTGGACGCCTTCGCCCGACACATCGCGGGTGATCGACGGATTGTCCGACTTGCGCGAAATTTTGTCGATTTCATCGATGTAGACGATGCCGCGCTGAGCCTTTTCGACGTTGTAGTCGGACGCCTGGAGCAATTTGAGGATGATGTTCTCGACATCCTCGCCGACATAGCCGGCCTCGGTCAACGTGGTTGCGTCGGCCATGGTGAACGGCACGTCGAGGATGCGGGCGAGGGTCTGGGCGAGCAGGGTCTTGCCGCAGCCGGTCGGTCCGATCAGCAGGATGTTGGACTTGGCCAGCTCGACGTCGGTGCCGGTCTTGGCGCCGTGGTTCAAGCGCTTGTAATGGTTGTGGACCGCGACCGACAGCACCCGCTTGGCGCGGCTTTGGCCGATCACATAATCGTCGAGCACCTTGCAGATCTCGGCCGGAGTCGGGACCCCGTCGCGGGTCTTGACCAGCGCCGACTTGCTCTCCTCGCGGATGATGTCGTTGCACAGCTCGACGCATTCGTCGCAGATGAACACGGTCGGCCCGGCGATGAGTTTCCTCACCTCGTGCTGCGACTTGCCGCAGAATGAGCAGTAGAGGGTGCTCTTGCTGTCGCCGCCTGAAAGCTTGGTCATTCCCGTCCTACTCGTCCGGCCTTGGACGCCCTTGTTGTCGGGCATCATGCTAGCCCGCTTTATTGCACAAGCAAGCTCTCGGGAGTCTTAACGGACCCCCTGCGGCTCGATTGCTGTTCCAATTCAGGAATATGGCTTGCGTGCGGCGCTGCGGCAAGGGCCATGGATTTGGGCTAACGATAGGCCTCGCAAACCGCGGCGAGCGCATCGTCCATCGCGCGCTGGAATTCGGAGCGGGCGTAGATGTCGTTGTGACCGGCGTTGGCAATGGTCCGGTCGAATATGAGATTGCCGACAGTGGCACGCAACGCCTCGGTTCGCCGCGTCGGGACGATATCGTCGCGCTCGGCGGCGATGATCGCGGTCGGCACCTTGCTCCCCTTCAACGCCGCCGCCGCGTCCATATCGTCGCCGAAGAACGTCGCCACCGGCAGAAACGGGTAGAGGTCGCTGGCGACTGCTTTCAAGGAATCGAACGGCGTCACCAGGATCAGCCCATCCACCGGCCGCACCTGGGCGAGGCCCGCCGCGACGCCGCTGCCAATGCTGAAACCGACGGCGATGGTCTGGTCGGGATGAAGGCGCGAAACCGCAAAATCATAAACGAAGGGCGCGTCATCGAGCAGCACTTCGGCCGAGGGAGAGCCGGTCGATGGGTGGTAACCCCGATAGTGGAAGGCGACGACGTCGGCCACGGGGAAGACATTGTGCAAATAGGACGCCGCATCCTCGGCGTTCCAGGCATTGCCGCCAAAGCCGAGGATCAAGGTCCGCCCGGCCGGCGCGCCCACCCCCGGCGCGATGTGCACGCCGTGCAGCTGGTTGCCGTCCGGCGCGGCGATGCTGACCCGGGTCGCGCCTGGCGGCAGCGGGCCCGGCGGGGCCACGGCGTGGGTCGGGAACATGATCTGGTTGTGAAATTCAAACATCAGGAGCAGCGCTGCCGCGGCGAGGTCACAAACACCATCAAGAATCTCGAGCCGCGGTCGCCTAGCCGGCGAAGGCGGCGTCAATCGCCGGGGTCACCCGGTCGACGGTGTAGGGCTTCTCGATCAGCGGCACCGAAGCGAATTCGGCCGGTGGCGGATCGACATGACCGCCGCTGGCGATGACGAACGGCACGCCTTGCTCACGCAGCCGGCTGGCGACTGGCCACACATTATGGCCTTTCAGGTTGACGTCGAGAATGGCGAGATCGAAACCGCCCTTCTCGACTTCGGCCAGCGCGCCGGCGACGCTGTCGCAACTGGCGAAGATCGAGTGGCCGAGGGATTCCAGAAAATCCTCGAGCATCATCGCGATCAGCGGCTCGTCTTCGACGATCAGGATGCAGCGAGAGGCGGACATGAGCCTTCGATAATCGACCGACCCGCAAGCGCAACGTTTATTTGGCGGCCACCGCCCGGCGGGTTGCCTCGGCAAGTTCCTGAACCGAAAAGGGCTTGGGCAGGAAAGCGACATTGTCGATGTCGATCGAGTTGCGCAATTGCTCCTCGGCATAGCCCGAAATGAACAGGATCTTGAGGTCGGGCCGGGCCAGCCGCGCCTCGCGGACCATGGTCGGGCCGTCCATCATCGGCATCACCACATCGCTGATCAGCAAGACGATCTCCTCGCCCCGGGCAAGCACCTCGAGCGCATCCTCGCCATTATCGGCGGTGATCACCGTATAGCCGTGGCGGGTCAAAGCGCGCTCGGCGACCCCGCGGACCATCGGCTCGTCCTCGACCAGCAATATGGTGCCGGTGCCCCACAGCTCATGTTCTTTGGGCTTGGCCGCCTTGCGCGGCTTGGCGGCGCCGACCTCTTCGCGGTGGACGGGCAGATAGATTACGAAGCGCGTTCCTTCCCCAACCTTCGAATCGGCGAAGATGAAGCCGCCCGATTGTTTGACGATGCCGTAGACCGTGCTCAAGCCGAGCCCGGTGCCCTTGCCGATCTCCTTGGTGGTGAAGAATGGCTCGAACACCTTGCCCAGCACGCTCGGTGCGATGCCCGACCCGGTATCGGTCACCGACAGCGCGCTATAATCGGCGACGGGCAGGATTTCCGAGCCCAGTTCGGCGACCTGGTCGGCGCGCACGGCGTAGGTCTGGATGGTCAGCGTGCCGCCACCCCCCGAAGCCATGGCGTCACGCGCATTGACCGCGAGATTGACGATCACTTGCTCGAGCTGGCCAGGGTCGGCCCGCACTGGCCCCAAATCGCGGCCGTGCTTGACCACCAGCTTGACCGTCTCTCCCAGCAACCGCTTCAACAGATGCGAAACTTCGGATACGACGTCAGGCAGCGCCAGCACCTGCGGGCGCAGCGTCTGCTGGCGCGAAAAGGCCAGCAATTGCCGGGTCAGGCCGGCCGCCCGGTTCGAGTTCGACTTGATCTGCTGGATATCGTCATAATCGCTGTCACCCGGCGTGTGGCGCATCAGCATCAGGTCGCAATGGCCGATGATCGCGGTCAGGATGTTGTTGAAATCATGCGCCACGCCGCCGGCGAGCTGGCCGACGACCTGCATCTTGGTCGCCTGCGCGATCTGCCGCTTGAGCTTGGCTTCCTCGCTATTGTCCTTGAGCAACAGCAGCACCGCGGCGTCGCCCAGCCCGCGCACGCCAGCGACCGTCAGTGCCACCGGCTCGGTGTTCTGGCGAGCGAGCCGGATCGCGAGGTCGCCCGACATCGCCGGGCCGCGCGCGTTGCGGCGGACCGCGTTGGCGACCGGCGCTTTGTCCTCCTTGACGACGAGGTCGCCGGGATAGCTCGGCATCGCCGCTCCCTTGATGGCGGCGGCCACCCGGAACGCCCGGTTCATGGTCAGGAAGCGGCCGTCGCGATCGACCAGTGCGAGGCCGATCGGCAGGATTTCGAGCAATGCCTGGAGATCGTCGCTGCCGAGCGATCCCCCCTCATGGACATCGACCAGCAAATAAGTGGCGGCGCCCTGGGCCTCGCGCGGATCGACCGGGATGTGCACCGCCTGCATCGGTCGCGCCGACTCGCCGTCGCCTGCCCGGCGGAATTTTCTCAAATCCAATTCCGTAGAAATGCGGCACGTGCTCGACGAATTCCAGCGCGTGGCCCTGGCCCATCCCGAGGTAGGTTTTTCGTTGTATCACAACGACGTGGAGGTGTTCAACCTGTACGCCGGTAAGCTGG
>JBDSNQ010000007.1:0-10403 GCA_039915275.1 Sphingomicrobium sp. | reverse complement strand
CGGGAAGCCTCCCTCGAGATAAGGTATCATTGAGCCGTGGAAGACCACCACGTTGATAGGCCAGGTGTGGAAGCGCAGTAATGCGTGAAGCTAACTGGTCCTAATTGCTCTTTTCGCGCTTGAGAATTCCACCATCATCGACAGTCCTGACGGCTTCGGCCGGCAGTTGGCGATGGGGTTTGGTTCTCAGCTAGATGACGCCAACTACTCAACCCAAGTGCACGATTTCTAGAATCTCTTGTGCCCCTTAACCGGGGTCCCCGCGAAGCTATGCTTTGAGGGGATAACGCTGGCCCCATAGCTTGGTGGTCATAGCGTCCGTGACCCACCCGATCCCATCCCGAACTCGGCCGTGAAACCGGACAGCGCCGATGGTACTACTGCTTAAGCAGTGGAAGAGTAGGTCGCCGCCAGGCTTTGAAGCCAGCGTGAGACAAGAGAAACCCATTCGCATTGTTACAAAAGCCGCTGCCGGTTCGCCGAGCGGCGGCTTTTGTGTTTCCGAGCTGAGCCGCTCGGCGGCACGCTTCATGCGTGTCGACGTAGGCTCGGCAAAGTGTCGCGGGGTGGAGCAGCCCGGTAGCTCGTCAGGCTCATAACCTGAAGGTCGTAGGTTCAAATCCTACCCCCGCAACCAACGTCAAATCCTTAGTGAGCGAAAGCGAACTTAGGATTTGCGTTGCCCCGGACCTGATCCGGGGCCCATCTGCTCAAGAGCCGCCTTCGGGCGGCTTTTTTGTTGCCCCGGATTTGATCCTTTGGCCGTCATGCTGAACTTGTTTCAGCATCCATCCACGCGACGCGCCGAGTGGGGGCGGAATGGACCCTGAAACAAGTTCAGGGTGACGGAGCCTCAATAATTATACGCGCGTTCGCCATGGTCGCTGAGGTCGAGCCCCTCGCGCTCGCGCTCGCGGTCGTAACGCAGCAGCGTCACTCGCCGGACCAGCGCAAAGCACAACGCCGACCCCGCCGCCGACCAGGTGATCGCCACCCCGACCGCGGCAATCTGCACGACCAGCTGGTGCCCCAGCGCATAGCCATCGCCGCCGTGCCCGCCGAGCGCCGGCAGCGCGACCAATGCCGTGCCCACCGACCCGACGATCCCGCCCAGCCCGTGGATCCCGAACACATCGAGGCTGTCATCGAGCTTGAGCCGGTTCTTCAATGACCCAACGAAACCATAGCAAGCCAGGCTCGCCGCCGCGCCGAGCAGCATCGCGCCAACCGGCCCGCTGACCCCCGCCGCCGGCGTCACCGCGACCAGCCCCGCAACCGCGCCCGATGCGCCGCCGAGCATCGACGGCTTGCCCGACACCAGCCGCTCGATCCCCATCCACGCCAGCACCCCGGCGGCCGGCGCGACGAAAGTGTTGATCATCGCCACACCGGCCAGCCCGTTGGCCTCGAGCGCGGAGCCGGCGTTGAACCCGAACCAGCCGACCCACAGCAATCCCGCGCCGACCATCGTCAGCGCCAGCGAGTGCGGCGGCATCGCTTCCTTCAAATGGCCGATGCGCGGTCCGGCGAACATCACGCCGACCAGCCCCGCGATGCCGGCGTTGATATGGACCACCGTCCCGCCGGCGAAGTCGATCGCGCCCATCGCGAACAGCAGGCCTTGCGACGCCCACACCATGTGCGCCAGCGGCGCGTAAACCACCGTCAGCCACAGCGCGGAAAACAGCATCACCGCCGCGAACCGCACCCGCTCGACCAAGGCGCCGATGACTAAAGCCGCGGTGATCGCGGCGAAGCTCATCTGGAAGGCGACGAACACCAGCTCGGGGATCGCAGCGCCGGCGCTCCCGACCGCCCACAGCGACGATCCGTCGATCCCCGCCAGCCCGGCCTTGCCGAGATAGCCATAGACCGGATTGCCGTCGCCAAACGCCAGGCTGTAACCCCAGCCGACCCATATCAGGATCGCGACCGCGGTAATGCCCAGCACCTGGCTCATCACCGACAGCAGATTCTTGGCCCGGACCAGTCCGCCGTAAAACAACGCGAGGCCGGGGAGCACCATCAGCATCACCAACACGGTCGCGACCAGCATCCACGCCGTGTCGCCGCTGTCGATGGTGAGGACCCGCTCCATGCGCGCCCAAGCTAGCCGCTCGGAACCGCCCGACTATGTGAAACCTTCACCCAAAGTGGATTTTCAGGGAGCGGGCGGCTCCGGGTGCGCCGCCTTCCACGCCATCGCCGTGCGTACGCGCCGCTCGACCGACGGATGGTCATAGAAGATCACTTCCTCGACCGCGCTCGGCCGCGGGTAGCGATATTCGGCGGTTTTGACGAGCGCGGTCGACAATGCGTCGGGCTTGTTCTCGGTCTCGAGCGAATATCGGTCGGCCTGGGTCTCGACCATTCGGCTGAAGCTATTGAACAGCGGCAACATCAGCAGCCCGAAGAAAGACGCCATGAAAATCAGCACCGGAATGCCGCGCGGATCGCCGATCGAGGCTGTGCTGCCAAAGGCGCGCGCGAAGCGTGGGAACAAGCGCTCGGCGAGCCAGAACAGGCCGATCGCGGCCAGCGCGTAAAACAGGATTCCGTACCATGTGTGGCCCAGCACATAATGGCCGATCTCGTGGCCGGTGACGGCGTGGACCTCGTCCAGCGACGCGCTCTTCAAGGCGACGTCGGAGATGGCGACGCGCGCCGTGCTGCCGACGCCACCGGCATTGGCGGTGAAATTGTTCGACTGGCGCGAACCGTCGAACATGTAGATCTTGTCGGGCGGGATACCGGCGCGACCGGCCATGGTCACCACCGCGTCGCGGACCTGGCCCGGCGGCCCCGGTTCATATGTGTTGAACAACGGCTCGATCAGGATCGGCGAGAGCAGGATGACGAACGCCAGCACGGCCGCGGCCAGCGCGCCCGACCACATCCACCAGCGCTTTCCGGTCCGCCGGATCAGCCAATAGACGCCGAGCATGAACAATGCGCTGATCAGTAAGGTGATCGCCGTTGAAATCGCCGCCTGGCCGAGGAAGTCGCCGAGCGGCTGGCTGGTGCGCCCGTAACCCGTCTCGCGCCACCATCCCGAATAAAGCGTCCACGGCAAGCTCAGCACGGCGGATATGAGGAAGAAAGCGGCGCTGACGACGAACGCCCGCAAATTGCGGCGCGGCTCGCCAAGCTTCGCGTCCAGCCTGTCGAGCACGCCCGAGCGAACGATCAGCCAGGTGATCACCGCCCCGACCAACAGGCCCCACAGCAGCAGCCAATGGCCGCCGACCGTATAAGCGTGCGCCTTGTCCAGCGCCGGCTTGCCAAGACTGTCGATATAGGCCGCCGTTGCCGCGTTCGGATCGAATGCCATAAAACCGTCCCCCCCTTAGATTCGCCACCGTAACATCGCTGCAACCGGGCGCAACGGGTCTAGCGCAGCTCGTATCCCGCCAGGCATTCGGCGATCCAGCGCGCGGCGGTCAGCGCGCTCAGGTCGGTGGTGTCGAGCGATGGATCCCATTCGCTCAGATCGATCACCCGCACCCTGGGGTCCGCCGCCAGCCGCCGTACGGCTGCGAAGAAATCATCGACCGCCATTCCGCCCGGCCGCGCTCCGGGAGCGCCCGGCATTTGCGCCCGGTCGATGACGTCGATGTCGCAGTCGATCACCAGCGCATCGCAATGCGCGACATGGTCCAGCGCCCGCGCGATCGCATGGTCGATGCCGTCGCGCCGCACATCACCCATCGTCACCACCAGATTGCCGGCCTCGACCGCGTCCCGGTGCATCGCGCTGCTGTTGGCGAAGCTCGCCAGCCCGACCTGCGCGATATTGGCGCCCGGCAGCCCGTCCTCGATCAAGGCCCGCACCGGATTGCCATTGGTCAGGCCGTCCTTTGTGTCGCGCATGTCGAAATGGGCGTCGAGCGTGATCAGCCCGATCTCTTCCAATGACCCGCCAAGCCCGAGCACCGCCGGGCGCGTGATGGCATTGTTGCCGCCGGCCAGCAGGGTCAGCGCATGCGCTTCGGCGCTCGCCGCGACCGCCTCGCGGATCGGCGCCGTCGCCTGCTCGATGGTCAGTCCCGCCACATCGACGTCGCCGCGATCCGCCACCTTGGTCGCAAGCTCGCGCCCGGTTTCGACGTCGTAGCGCCCGATCCGCTTGAGCGTCGCGCGCAGCAGCGCCGGCGCTTGGTCGCATGCGCCCGCCGTGACCGAACCAACCGCCAGCGGTACGCCCAGCAGCCCGACCGGCGCGGCATCGCTGCGCTCCAGCATCAGCTCGGCAAGATTTGGCCAACCGCTCATCGCTTTGACGGTAACACCGGCGGTGCCCTAAGGCGATTCCGACATGTGGGACCGCCTCCTGATCGACTGCAACGTCGCCACCATGGAAAGCCGGCCGGGCGATCCGTTGGGCGTGATGACTAATGCCGCGATCGGCATCCAGGACGGCAAGGTCGTGCGCATCGGCAAGCGCACCGAACTCGCCGGCTTCCGCGCCAAGGAAGTCGTCCCGCTCGACGGCGCCTGGGTCACGCCCGGCCTGATTGACTGCCACACCCACCTCATATTCGGCGGCACCCGCGCCGATGAACATGCCATGCGCCGCGCCGGCGCGACCTATGAGGAGATCGCCAAAGCGGGCGGCGGCATCGCCTCGACTGTTGCCAAAACCCGCGCGGCCTCCGCCACCGACCTAATCTCCTCGGCCCGCCGACGGCTCCACGCGCTGATGGCCGGCGGCGTCACTACGGTCGAGATCAAGTCCGGCTACGGCCTCGACACCGCCAGCGAAATGCGCCTGCTCAACGCCGCCAAGGCGCTCGGCAAAAGTGAACCGGTCCGCGTCGTCGGCACCCTCTTGGCCCTCCACGCGCTGCCGCCCGAATATGCCGACCGCCGCGCAGACTATGTGACCATGGCGGTCGACGAGATGACCCCGGCGATCGCCAAAGCCAGGCTCGCCACCAGCATCGACGCTTATTGCGACACCATCGCTTTCACCCCGCCCGAGGTCGAGCGCCTGTTCCGCGCCGCCGCCGAGCATGGCCTCAGGGTCAAGCTCCACGCCGAACAGCTCTCCAACCAGTCCGGCGCCGAACTCGCCGCCCAATATCGCGCTCTGTCCGCCGATCATCTCGAATATCTCGATGAGGCCGGCGCCAAGGCGATGGCCGAGGCGGGCACCGTCGCCGTGCTTCTCCCCGGCGCTTACTATGCGCTTCAAGAGAGCCGCAAACCGCCGGTGCAAATGCTGCGCGACCAGGGCGTGCGCATCGCCATCGCCACCGACTGCAACCCCGGCACTTCGCCTCTGCTGTCGCCGACCCTGGCGATGAACATGGCCTGCACCCTGTTCGGCCTGACGCCCGAGGAGGCGCTGGCCGGCATGACCATCAACGCCGCTTATGCGCTCGGCCTCGAAAAGGAAATCGGCAGCATCGCCCCCGCCAAAGCCGCCGACCTCGCCGTCTGGCACCTCGAAACCCTCGCCGAGCTCGGCTACTGGATCGGCCTGCCCGGCCCGGAACGCCGCATCTTCGCAGGAATGGACGCATGACCGACCGCCGCGACAACAGCCGCCATATTTGCGCCCGCCGCGGCTCCGCGATCGTCGCCAAATCCTGGGCAACCGAAGCTGCCGTTCGGATGCTGATGAACAACCTCGACGAGGACGTCGCCGAGGATCCGCAGCGCCTCGTCGTCTACGGCGGCATCGGCCGCGCGGCGCGCAACTGGGCCTGCTACGACACCATCGTCGCCACCCTCGAACGCCTCGGCGACGAGGAGACGTTGCTCGTCCAGTCGGGCAAACCGGTCGGCGTCTTCCGCACCCACAAGGACGCGCCGCGCGTGCTCATCGCCAACTCCAATCTGGTACCCAAATGGGCGAATTGGGAGGTGTTCAACGATCTCGATCGCAAGGGCCTGATGATGTACGGCCAGATGACCGCCGGCAGCTGGATCTACATCGGCACGCAGGGCATCGTCCAAGGCACGTTCGAGACCTTCGCCGAAATGGGCCGCCAGCATTACGGCGGCGACTTGAAGGGCAAGTGGATCCTCACCGCCGGGCTTGGCGGCATGGGCGGCGCGCAGCCGCTGGCGGCGGTCATGGCCGGCGCCCATTGCATCGCCATCGAGGTCCAGGAAAGCTCGATCGCCAAGCGTCTCGAAACCCGCTACCTCGACCATCGCGCCACCACTATCGACGAAGCGCTCGCGATCATCGCCGCCACCACCGAACCGACCAGCGTCGGCCTGCTCGGCAACGCCGCCGAGATTCTCCCCGAAATGCTCAAGCGCGGCATCCGCCCCGACGCCGTCACCGACCAGACCAGCGCCCACGACCCCGCCAACGGTTATTGCCCAGCCGGCTGGAGCGTGGCGAAATGGATCGACATGCGGACACGCGATCCAGCCGCCGTCGCCACCGCCGCGCGCGCCTCAATGGCTAAGCACGTCGAAGCGATGCTCGCCTTCCAGAAACTCGGGGTCCCCACCTTCGATTATGGCAACAACATCCGCCAGGAAGCGCTCGACACCGGCGTCACCCACGCTTTCGATTTCCCCGGCTTCGTCCCCGCCTACGTCCGGCCGCTCTTCTGCCGCGGCATCGGCCCGTTCCGCTGGGTCGCGCTGAGCGGCGATCCCGAGGACATCTACAAGACCGACCAACGCGTCAAAGAGCTGATCCCCGACGACCCCCACCTCCACCGCTGGCTCGACATGGCCCGCGAGCGGATCGCCTTCCAGGGCCTGCCCGCGCGCATCTGCTGGGTCGGCCTCGGCCAGCGCCACCGCTTGGGCCTCGCCTTCAACGAGATGGTTCGCATCGGCGAAGTCTCCGCGCCAATAGTCATCGGCCGCGACCACCTCGATTCAGGCTCGGTCGCCTCGCCCAACCGCGAAACCGAATCCATGCAGGACGGCAGCGACGCCATCTCCGACTGGCCATTGCTCAACGCTTTGCTCAACACCGCGTCGGGCGCGACCTGGGTCTCATTCCACCACGGCGGCGGCGTTGGCATGGGCTATTCGCAGCATGCCGGGATGGTGATCGTCGCCGACGGCAGCGAAGACGCCGCCCGCCGCCTGGAGCGCGTCCTGTGGAACGACCCCGCCACCGGCGTCATGCGCCACGCCGACGCGGGCTATGCCGAAGCCATCGATTGCGCGCGCGAACAGGGGCTCGATCTGCCGATGATTGGTTCGGACTGAGGTCTACTGACAAGCCAATTTTCATGGTAGCTAGCTCGCGCTGGACCTTCGGGGGGAGGGGACGATGCCATACCGCAAAGCGTATCTGTTCGTGCTGGCGTTGCTTGTTCTGACTTTCGTCGCCTTTTGGCCGAGCTATTTGAGTGTCTTGCCCGAGGCCAAGCTGGCGCATCATTTCCATGCGGGCAGTGCCGTTCTGTGGACAATGCTCGCGGTGCTGCAGAGCTGGTCAATCCATCACGATCGCCGGGCCCTCCACCGCACCACCGGGCTCGCCGTTTTCGGCCTCTTCCCTTTGTTTCTAATCGCCGGCGTTTGGGTCATCCATGTGGAGACAGTGACGCTCGCGGCAGGCCTGACCGATCCGGACAATTTGAACATTGCCCAGTTCGGCTTCTTCGACCCGCTGGCGAACATCGGTTTCGCGATCCTGTTCTGGGGCGGCCTTCGCTATCGCTACAAGGTGCAGCTTCACGCTCGCTACATGCTGGGCACGGTGATGTTCGTCGTCGCGCCGGTGATATGGCGGCTGCTACGCAACTACACGCCGGGCTTTGAGCAAGGAAAGGTGCCCTTCGACCTTCCCTTTGCGCTCGGCAATGCCGCCGCCTGTGCCATTGCGCTGGCCCTTTACTGGCAGGCGCCCAAGCATGGCCGGCCCTGGCTGCTGGTGGCGGGCATCATCGCCGCGCAGGCCATCTTGTTCCTGACCGTGGGCAAGTGGCCGGCATGGGCGCCGATCTTTGCCAGCGTCGCCGCCGTGAACCTGCCCTTCCTGCTCCTCGTGACCGCGATCTTGAGTGTCGGCATCGCCTGGCACGGCTGGGTCGCAGGGGCGCGGCCGGGTACGCCCAGGGCAGTCGCTGCGGCGTGACGCCCCGACGGCTGGTCCGCCCGCGCCGAATCTCCTAGACGCCGCTGTAATGAGCCTGACCCTCAACCCCGAAGCCATCACCCTCGCCAGCCTGCGCCAGCTGTGGGCCGGCGAACCCGCATCCCTCGACGACGCGTCGTTGCAGCGCGTCGCCCACGCCGCCGCGTCGATCGACCGCATCGTCGCCTCGGGCGACACAGTCTACGGCGTCAACACCGGCTTCGGCCTCCTCGCCAACACCCGCATCCCAGACGCCCGCCTCGCCGAGCTCCAGCGCAATTTGATCCTCAGCCACAGCGCCGGCCTCGGCGATCCGCTGCCGCGCCACGTCACCCGCCTGATGATCATCCTCAAATTGCTCGGCCTCGGCCGCGGCCATTCGGGCGTCCGCCCGACGATCATCGACGCGCTCCAGGGCCTGATCGACCGCGACGCCATGCCGCTGATCCCATCGCAGGGCAGCGTCGGCGCCTCGGGCGACCTCGCCCCCCTCGCCCACCTCATCTCCGCGCTGATGGGCCACGGCAGCATTGACGTCGCCGGTACCATCATGCCCGCCGCCGCCGCGCTCAAGTCCCTCGGCTGGGAGCCGCTCGAACTTGGCCCCAAGGAAGGGCTCGCCCTCATCAACGGCACCCAGGCCTCGACCGCGATCGCGCTCGATGCCTTGTTCATGGGCGAGCGTGTGTTCGCCTCGGCCCTCGCCGCCGGCGCGCTGTCGGTCGACGCCTTGAAGGGCAGCATCCGTCCGTTCGACCCGCGCATTTCGGCCCTGCGCGGCCAGCCCGGCCAGATCCGCGTCGCGCACGAAATCGCGGGGCTGCTCGAAGGCAGCGCGATCCTCGCCAGCCACGGCCGCTGCGGCAAGGTCCAGGACCCCTACAGCTTCCGCTGCCAGCCGCAGGTGATGGGCGCCGCGCTCGACCTGTTGACCAACGCCGCCCGCACCCTCGTCATCGAGGCCGGCGCCGTCACCGACAACCCGATCGTCTTTCCCGATGAGGATGACGCCATCTCCGGCGGCAATTTCCACGCCCAGCCGGTCGCCTTCGCCGCTGACATGATTGCGCTCGCTTTGTGCGAAGTCGGCTCGCTGTCCGAGCGCCGCACCGCCGTGCTGGTCGACCCCAAGATGAGCGGCCTCCCCGCCTTTTTGGTCGAAGATTCGGGGGTCAACAGCGGCCTGATGATCCCGCAAGTCACCGCCGCCGCTCTGGTCAGCGAGAACAAAGGCCTCGCTTATCCCGCATCCGTCGACTCGATCCCGACTTCGGCGGGGCAGGAAGACCATGTCTCGATGGCCCCGATCGCGGCCCGCAAAGCATGCCAGATCGCGCGCAACGCCGCCGGCGTGATCGCCATCGAGCTGATCGCCGCCGCGCAAGGCGTCGACTGCCACGCGCCGCTCGAAACCTCGTACAAATTGCAGGTGGTCTACGAAAAAGTCCGCACCCTCTCCCCTTACCTCGCGTCCGACCGCTACTGGTCCGACGAAATCGCCGCCCTTCAGGACGCCGTCCTGGCGGGGGTGATCGGGGAGGCGACGTTCCTTAGCTAACCCGCGTCCAGCGCTGGGTTTTGCACAGCAACCCCATCAGCGCGCAGCCGCGCACTTCGAGACCGTTGTCGCCGACCGGGCGGATGGTCGCCGAGCCGTGGAGATTGCGCTTGGGGTCGAACGCCCGGCCCTTATAGACGCCGTTGCCGGCCGGTTTGAACCCGGTCATCAGCGTTGCCCCGACCAGATTTTCGGTCCCGCCCTGACGCGCCTTGGCCTTGGCTTTGTCGGACGCCCAGGCGACCTTGCCGCAAAAAGCTTCGCCGCACGGCGCGACGTGGATGATCACATTATGCTTGGGGTTGGTCCAGCGCCCCTCGATCGGCGCCGCCGCAACGGCGGACGCGGTTACGAGCAGGGCCATTCCAGTCAAAATCCGTTTCATGAGCGTCCATTAGCTGCGATTTGTGACGAAAATGGTGCGCTCAGATTGCTCTCCGATGAACGCGGGGAACGATTTGTGCGTTGGCGCGGGCTCCCGGGCTAATGAAAATCCCTCGACTTCGGAATCATTTCCACATCGCGCGGATGGGTGCGCGCCGGCGGGCGCATGGCGCCGGGGGCATCGCCGCGCGACAGCGGCGCCTCCACGATATCCTTGCTCAAATGGCGCAGCATGTGCGTGTCATCCTCCAGCCCGCGCGCGACGACGTGGATCACGCCTTCCTCGCTCTGGACCACCCCGCGCACCGCCATCAGCCGCGCCCCCATGACGATCTTGCGCTGCCTCGCGAACACGTCGGGCCACACCACGAGATTGGCGACCCCGGTCTCGTCCTCGAT
>JBDSNQ010000092.1:0-7361 GCA_039915275.1 Sphingomicrobium sp. | reverse complement strand
ACGCCTTCTGCTCGCCGGTGGAGGATTGAGAGGCGGGCACCCCTTTGGCGCGATGGGTGACGGCGAGGTCCTGGCGGTGCGGCCCGACCGTGGCGCGGCCGGCGGCGGCATCGCGGCCGCGGCTGGATTTGAGGCTTGTAGCGAGGTCGCCGTCCGCCCAACCTTCGAGCGCCAGCTTCGCGGTGGCAAAATCCGTCTCCGGCGTGTCGGCTAGCCGTTCATCCAGCGCCGTCACAGTTCGAGCTCGCGCCTCCCCGACCGCAACACCATGCTCGGCCATGCCCGCTTCCAATGCCACCAGCCACGCCGTGTCGGAGCTGTCCGGCTCAGCCAGCAATTTGTTGCGGGCGCGCATCGCCGCTTCATAGCGCGAAGAGTGGTGGGCGTGGCCGGGCTCGAGCGCCAAGACCAGCCGGTCAAGAAATCGCCGCCGCGCCCCCGCGCTGTCGGCGAATAGCCGGTCCATCGCCGGAGTCAGCCACAGGACGGACAGCCATTCGCTGAGCGAATTGACCGCGGCCGGTGCGCCATTGATCCGCACCTGCCGCCGCTCGGGCGCGGTCGCGAGGGTGCCGGTGCCGATGTCGGTCTCCCCCAGGCGAGCCGCAACCCCGAACCCGCCGGGCCCATCATTTCGCGCCATCTCCGCCAGCGCCGCGCCGCGCAGCCCCCGCCCAGGGGTGAGCAGCGACACCGCTTCAAGGCAATTGGTCTTGCCCGCGCCATTGTCGCCCGAGAGCAGGACAAAGCCCGGCCCCGGCGCGATCAGCGCCGTCGCGTACGAGCGGAAATCGGTAAGGGCGAGGCGGGAGACGGAAGCCATGTCGGCCGAAGTAGCACTTCGGCCCGGCCGTCACACCCGCATCGGCATCAGGACGTAGAGCGCGTTGGACTTGTCGTTTTCGCGCAGCAGGGTTGGGGCGGCGGCGTCGGCGAGGTGGACTTCGACACTGTCGCCTTCGATCTCGTGGAGGATGTCCATCAGATAGCGGGCGTTGAAGCCGATCTCGATCCCGTCCGAGCTATAGTCGGCGGGCAGTTCCTCGGTGGCGAGGCCATTCTCCGGGCTGGTCACCGACAAAGTGACCTTGTCGCGGTCGACGCTCATTTTGACCGCCCGGGTCTTCTCTGAGGCGATGGTCGAAACGCGGTCGACACCCGCCAGGAAGCTCTTCGGATCGAGCTTGAGCAGCTTGTCATTGGCGGTCGGAATCACCCGATTATAGTCGGGGAAAGTGCCGTCGATCAGCTTGCTGGTGAGCACCGCGCTGCCCAGCCCGAAGCGGATCTTGGTCGGCGACAGTGAAACTTCGACCGTGCCCTCGACCTCGTCGAGCAGCTTCCTGAGTTCGTTGACGCATTTCCGCGGGATAATAACGTCGGGCATGCCGTCGGCGCCGTCGGGCTTGGCCACCGTCACGCGCGCCAGCCGGTGGCCGTCGGTGGCCGCGGCCTTCAACTGGTCGTCGGCGACGTGGAGGAAGATGCCCATCAGATAGTAACGCGTCTCCTCGGTCGAGATGGCGAATTTGGTCTTGTCGATGACCTGGCGGAGAGTCGCCGCCGGAAGCTCGAAGCGCGTCGGCAGCTCGCCTTCGGCAATCACAGGAAAATCGTCGCGCGGCAGGGTCGACAGGTTGAACCGCGAGCGGCCGGCATTGACCTGCATTTTGCTCTCGGCAGCGGCGAGCTCGACCTGGCTGCCTTCGGGAAGCTTGCGGACGATGTCGAACAATGTGTGGGCGGAAACGGTGGTCGCGCCGGCCTGCTCGACATTGGCGGCGACGCTCTCGTCGACTTGGAGGTCAAGGTCGGTCGCCATCACCCGCAAGGAGCCATCGTCGCGCGCTTCGATCAGCACATTGGAGAGGATCGGGATGGTGTTGCGGCGCTCGACCACCGACTGGACGTGGCTGAGGCTCTTGAGGAGTGTCGCCCGTTCAATCGTCGCCTTCATGGTACCGTCCCTGCCCCGTTCAACGCTCGCCGGGTCGTTATAGCGAGCGTTGACGCGGGTGCCAGAGGGAAAGGACGGATTTGCGAGGTCTGAGCTAAGCTTTCGCCGGCATCAGCACCGCATCGATGGTGTGGACGACACCGTTCGAGCGCTTCTCGTCTGGGCCGGTGACAATCGCCTTGCCCCCGGCGCTGTCGGTCAGCACGATCTTTCCGCCCTCGCGGGTCGCGGTCAGCGTGCCGCCGCCCATCGTCGCCAGCACGGCCTTGCCCTTGCCGTTGTCGATCGCCTTGCCGATGTCGTCGGCAAGAATGGTGCCAGGCAAGATATGATAAGTGAGGATGCCGGTCAGCTGGGCGCGGGATTCGGGCTTGGCCCAGGCGTCGGTCGTCGCCTTGGGCAATTTCGCGAACGCCGCGTCGTCGGGCGCGAGGACCGTGTACGGGCCCGGCCCGGCCAGCGTCGCGTCGAGGCCGGCGGACTTGGCCGCGGTAAAGAAGCGGCTGTTCTGGTCGAGACCGCCGGCGATGGTCTTTTCACCCGCCGCATTCTTGGCTTCGCCGGTCTGTGCGGCGCCGGGCTCACTGGCCTTTTTGCCCTGGTCGCAGGCGCCGAGGGCGAGGGCCGCCGCGGCGATGGCGAGCGGAACGACAAACTTGGTCATCTTCAAACTCCTGATGTTTTGGCGGCGAAACGGCCCGGCAACGCATGCCGGGCCATTCGCGATCCATGATTATTTTAGACGAGCGCCCGGATCAGCGAGGTCACGACCTGGCTCGTCGGGTCGACCTGGTAGATGTAGCCATTGTTATAGCGATACCAGGCGTCTGATGTGTCGGCATATTGGTCGCGATAGGCGAGCGGCACATTGTACGCGCTGTAGCCCGTCGGCAACCGCTGTCCGACGCTGAGCCCGTTGCCGGTCAGCAGCGAAGCGACCGCCGTGATCAGGCTGGTGCTGGGGTCGACCTGATAAATCGCGCCCGGCGCATAGCGGTAATAAGAATCGGCCGTGTCATAGTACATCGACCGGTACTGATAGGGCACGTTGTAGGCGCTGTAGCTCGACGGCAGCATCTGCCCGTAACCATAGCCGCCGGCGTACATCGGGATCACATTGTCGATCATCCCCGAGTAAGGGTCGATCCCGTACACATTGCCGTTGGCGTAGCGGTAATAATTGTCCGACGTGTCCGGATAGAAGGACTGGTAATAGCTCGGGACGTAGCTGTTCATATAATTGGACGGGAACTGCTGGCCCGGCAGGTAGCCGCCACCAAGCAGCGGCAGCAGCGATTCGATCAGATTGTTCTGGCGATTGACCTGATACATGTAGCCGTCGCCGTAGCGATAATAGGAATTGGGCGTGTCGGCGTAGAGGCCCTGTAGCGCCAGCGGCACGATGCCGTTGCGATAGGCGAGCGGAATCTGCTGTCCGAGCAGGCTGTTCTTGAGCTGGCCCGGGGGCATGCAGCCATTGTGCTTCTTGGCGAGGCCCGGAGGACAGCCATCGATCAGCCCGCGCGAGGCGAAGCGATCGCCGATCCGGTTGTCGAAGCGGTTGTCCCCACGAAGGTCGCGCCGGTCGCCACGGTCAAACCTTGCGGTATGGTTGCCGTTGCGCTCGGCCTTGAAGGCGTGACGCTCGGCCTTGAAGGCATGCCGTTCGGACTGGCCACCGCGGCTTTTGCCGCCGCGGTCGAAATTGGCGAAACGCTGGCCGCCGCCGTGGCGCTCGACCTTGGCGGAGTTGAAGCCGCCGCCGCCACGCATGGCCTGCGCATTGTTACCGCCGCCGTGACCACCGCCGCCGCCATGGGAAGCTTCGGCACTATGACCGCCGCCGTGATCGCCGCCTCCGCCGCCGCCGCCTGGCTTGGCTGCGACTGGCGCGGTGATCGCCAGCGCGGCAACGCCGGCGGCTAGGAAAAACCTGGTCATGACAAAACTCCTTTGAACCATTCAGAACGGATGATCACGCGAGTCCGTTCCGTCGCCAGGTGGATCAGGGCGGCGCGGGCCGCCTCTCCCTGGACGATGGATTCGAGCTCGGTTCAGTCCGTTGTTGGGGCGGTGTCGCGGGCCAACCGAAGCGCGGCGAGACCCATCAGCGTCGCCGCCACGACATAGAGTGAAGTGGTCGCCATCGCCGAGTAACGCAGCGACTCCTCGCCAAAGCGCGCCGTCAGCGCGTCGGAGATCATGCCGATCACCAAGGCGCCGAGGCCAAGCCCAATCAGATTGTTGATGAACAGGAACATGGCCGATGCCGTCGCCCGCATGTGCGGCTCGACCAGCCCAGTGATGGCGCTGACCACGGGGCCGAGCCAGGCCAGGCTGAGCGCCGTCGGAATGATGAAGAGCAACGCCGCGGCGAGGATCGAATGGCTTGAGAAAGCGAGCAAAAAGGCCGGCAGGCACAATGCATAAGTGATCGTCGGGACCAACGCATAAGCGGACGGGCGGGCCCGCCGCACGCGGTCGCCGAGCCAGCCGCCGAGCCACACGCCCGAGACTCCGCCGACCAGCAGGATCGAACCGTAGATCAGCGAGCGCTCGACTAGCTGGAGACCAAAGCTGCGGGCGAGAAACGACGGAATCCAGAAAGCGAGGCCGTAAGAGATCAGAGACCCGGTGCCCGCCGCGAAGCTCATCAGCCAGAATGCGGGCTTGCGCGAGACGATCGCGAACACCTGGCCGACCGACGCCGATTTATCAATGGCTACCCGGCCCGGATCGCGCACGACATATTTGTAGATGGGCGCGAACAACAGCCCGGCGATGCCGAGCGTCACGAACGCGACCCGCCAGTCAATCTTGGCCGCGATCAGCCCGCCAAACACCACCCCGAGCGCGCTTCCCAAGGGAACGCCTAGCGAGAAAAATGCCAAAGCGCGCGCCCGCCGTTCAGCCGGGTAGAGGTCGGTCAGCAGCGAATAGGCCGGGGCGACGCCGGCCGCCTCGCCGACCCCGACCGACATCCGCGCCAGGAACAATTGAGCGAAGTTTTGCGCGAATCCACAGGCGGCGGTGGCCAGGCTCCACAGCGCCAGCCCGACCGTCAGCACGACGCTGCGGTCGCTGCGATCGGCGTAGCGGGCGATGGGGATCGCCAGCACCGTGTAAAACAAAGCGAACGCCGTCCCGCCGAGCCAGCCGAGCTGCGAATCGGTCAGGCCGAGGTCATGCTTGATCGGCTCGGCGAGGATGCCCGCAATCTGCCGGTCGATGAAGTTGAGCGTGTAGCCCATGACCAGCAGTGCCATGATCCACGCACGGCCGCGGTTCGGCGAGGCTATCGCACTCACCTCTGTCTCCCCAGCAGTGCGGCGAAGCGGCCGATGTCGGCTTCGTCATGATACAGGCCGAGCCCGATCCGAAGCACGTCGCCGCGCACGTCGGTGATGCAGTTCATCGACTTGAGCGCTTCGTACCAACGCATCGCCTCGGGACTGCGGAACGCGAGGAAGCGAGCGTGCGGCTTGCCGTCGACCGGGTTGAGCAATTCGGCGCGGCCCAGCGCTGTGCCGGCAATCGCCTCGATCAGTCCAAGCTGCAGCCGCTCGACATGGGCCGAGATCAGCGCGGTGGTCAGGCCGTTCTCGGCCAGCATCCGCCGCACCGCGTTGAAACGATAGAGCGCCGACGGGTCGAACGTCGCGCCCATGAAGCGCATCGCATCGCTCGAATAACCGACGCTGCCGGGCGGGAGAGTGAGATCCTCGAACTCGGCGAACCAGCCGGTGACCGGCGGCCTCGGCCCGAAACCCGGCGGTGCGTGGAGAAAGGCGCAGCCCTCTCCCGACATCGCATATTTGTAGCCGCCGCCGAAGGTGAAAGCGGATTGCGCGGCGGTTTGCTGGAGCGGGGTCGGGAGCGCCATGAACGCGTGATAGCCATCGACCACCACCCACGGGCCTTCGGGTTTGGCTAGGCTTGCCAAATCATCGACCCGATCGAAGCGGAGGCCGCTGCCGAACAGGATCTGGCTGACGAGGATAAGGTCGTGGCCGCCGCTTGAGGCCGCGGCGAGGAAGCGCTCGGAGAAGGTGTCGAACGGCTCGGCGGCGACGGTCTCGAGCTGGAGCCAACCCTGCTCTGCCCAACGCGCGAACTGGCGGCGGGCGCTGTGAAATTCGCCGTCGCTCATCAGCACGCGAAGCCGGCGCGGATCGCCGCGCGGCGCGGCGGAAGTCAGGCGGATGAGGAAGTCATGGGTGTTGGACGCAAACACGATGGCGTCGGGCATATCGGTGCCGAGCTCGGTGGCGACGTGGCGCTGCGCTTCGGGCCACACCTCGCCCATCACTCTGTCCCATTTGCGATCGGCGAGCCGGGCTGCGTCCTCCCAGCATTCGACCTGGCCAGCGAAGCTGGCATCGGGCCACAAATGGTGGCTGTGGGCGGCCAAGTGCAACCGCGTGGGATCGGCTCCGAGGCTCTTGGAGAACAGCCCTTTGAAACTCAAAGGCCGGTCCTCATCGACCACAATTCGGGGAAAGCGCGTTTGTCGAGCGTCGAGCGGAGATAAGCGGCGCCAGCCGAACCACCGGTGCCCATCTTGTTGCCGATGATCCGCTCGACCGTCAGCACATGCTTGTGCCGCCACATCGCCAGCGCGTCGTCGATATCGACCAGTTTCTCGGCCAGCTGGTAGAGGTCGAACCAGCGCTCTGAATCCTGGTAGACCTGGAGCCAGGCTTCGCCGACGGCCGCCTCTGATCGGTCGCCTAGATCGAAACCCGCCCGCTCGAGCGCGGCATGCGACGCCTCGCGCAGGCTCGGCTGATCGAGCGCCGCCTGAAGCCGAGCGCGGCCTTCGCTGCCGGCCTCATATTGTTCGAGGAAAGCCGGGTTTTTGATCCCGAGCCGATATTCGAGTTCGCGGAACTGGACCGACTGGAAACCCGACGAGGTCCCGAGGACATCACGGAAGGCGGTGTAATCGACCGGCGTCAGGGTCGACAGCACGTCCCACGACAAAGTCATGACCGACTGAATCCGGCCGATCCGGGCCATCGCCTTATAGGAGGTGGCGAACTGGTCATGGTCGAGCAGGCTGATCGCCAGACCGAGCTCATGAAGCATCTGCTTCAGCCACAGCTCCTTGGTCTAGTGGATGACGATGAACAACATTTCATCGTGCAAGCTCGACCGCGGCCATTGAGCGGTCAGCAACTGGTCGAGCGCGAGATAGTCGGCATAAGTGATGCCGGCGGGAGTGGCGGTCATGGCGAGGGCTTACGGCAAAGCCGCCGCTCTAGAAAGATACCCGGATTATTGCGGGGGGCCGCCACCGCCGCTGCCCGGAAGGCCGGGCTGGCTAATCGTGCCGATGCCGCCGAACAATTCGTCGAAGAAGCTGCGCTTGCGTCCCAGGGTCGGGGTCTGGCCGGACTCCGGA
>JBDSNQ010000218.1:0-3399 GCA_039915275.1 Sphingomicrobium sp. | reverse complement strand
GGCCAGCGAAGGCTTCGGAATGTCGCCGTTGCTGCTCGGGCTGGTCGCAGTCGCCGCCGCGGTCGGTCTCTATTTCCTGCTGCACAAGAAGAAAACGTCGAGCCCCGCTTAGGCCGCGCAACCCTCTTTATCCGGCTCGACCGGACGAATGGCCGCAGTCTCTGCGGCCATTTTCGTATCCGCTCCCGATCCAACGGTTCCCGATTCAGCAGACAAAGAAATGGCCGCAGCGAGTGCGGCCATTTCAGATTGATAGACGAGAGCGGTAAGCGTTAGCCCCGTTCGCCGCCTTTGACCTGGACCGGATTGGTCGACAGCGGAGTCCACCGTGACGCCACCTGGCAGCTGCTGGTCAAGGTGACTTGCTGGCCGGCCTGGAAGGCGGTCTGATATGGCCAGCATTCGCGGCCGCCTGACGTCGCCAGGCACAATTGCCCGCTGGCCGCGGTCCACGTCCCTTGCACGACCGCTCCGGCCGGAGTGACGATCCTTGCGGCGCCGGCTGGGTCGAAATAAATCGTGTTTACAATGCCGTTGGTTTCGACCTGAACCGATTGTCCGACGAGTTCGGATCCCGGGGTCCATTGCGAATAAGCGGCGGTAAGCGGAGCACCGACGAGAACCGCACCATAGAATAGACCTGCAACAACGCCATTCCTCATACATTCCTCCTCACGCGAGCAGCCGAACCATATGCTTTAATGGCACATGTGCGAGACCTAGGCCATAACCGATCGGCCGCCTTAAGGTTGCAAAGCTTTGCGAACATTCAAAAACTGTGTTTCGGGGGTGACAATGCAGTCTGAATCGGCCCCTATCATCATCCTCGTCCGGCCGCAGCTGGGGGAGAATATCGGCAAAGCGGCGCGGGCCATGCTCAACTTCGGCTTGACCGAATTGCGCCTGGTCAACCCGCGCGACGGCTGGCCCAACCCGGCCGCCGGGCCATCCGCCAGCGGCGCCGACATCGTCCTCGCGCAAGCGCAGCTATTTTCGAGTGTGGCCGAAGCGGTCGCCGACTGCGCGCGGGTTTATGCGTCGACGGTCCGCCGCCGCGACCTAATGTTGCCGGTCTTCACGCCCGAAGACATGGCCGATGAGTTGAACGCCTCGGCCGGGCGCTCGGCGATCCTGTTCGGGCCGGAACGCGCCGGCCTGGAGACTGAGGAGGTCGCCTTCGCCAAGGCGATTGTCACGGTTCCGATCAACCCCGAGTTCGGCTCGCTCAACCTCGCTCAAGCCGTCATCCTGCTCGCCTACGAATGGTCGAAACGCAGCGCGCTTGCCCAGCCGCCGGCCAAAGACCTCGAGGCGCCCGCCCCCCACGGCGAGCTTGAAGGGCTGATCAGCCAGCTCAACCTCGCGCTCGACTCCAGAGGCTATTTCAAGCCGCCGGAGCGGACCGATGCAACCAAGAACGCACTGCGCACGATTTTCACCAAAACCGGCTGGTCGTCGCGCGAAGTCAGGGCGGTTCGCGGGATCATTCGCAGCCTCTCTCGATAGACAGCGGAATGACTCGTCAATGAGCGGAGGCTAAGTCAGCGCGGCCGATCGATAATCCAGGCCATTGGGCTGCAAAGAATGGGGAAATTGGCTTGCCCCAGCGCATTGATCTGGTAATATATTCGCCAGGATCTTGCGCACCTCCACCGGCCATCATTCGTAAGTCAGGTTCGGGCAGGCGATGTGGCAAGCTATTCTATTTCGAGGGGTTTTCGACATGCGTCCACTTCATGCGATCATGATCCTGGCGATCGTCACGCCAGGGCCGCTGTCCATGGCCAACGCGCAGGACAATAAGGAAATCGTGGTCAAAGCAAAGCCGCAGAAAGCAAAGCGTGTGTGCAAGAACTTCGATGCCCCAACCGGCAGCCGCGTCGGCTCCAGCCGAGTCTGTCGCTCGGAAGAGGAGTGGCGGGTTGCGGAGGACACCGCGCAGCGCAATTTCCAGCAGCAAGAACAGCGATTCAGGGCGGAAAGAGCTCTGATTGAAAACCAAAAGAACGGGCTTCCGATGCCACGGGCCCATTGACTGTTACGCAAGCACGGTCCTGCCCTCATTCTTGACTTGAACGGGCCCGTCGCCTAGGCGCCCGGCTTCGCAATCGACCTCACACCCCGGTGAAGTGATGGTCCTGCCGATCGAAATGGATCGGTGGCGCGGTCCGGGCTTTGACGGCAACAAGCAGATTGGAATTACCGTGAGCAAGCGCAAAAGCGCCAAGTATAAACTCGACCGGCGCATGGGCGAGAACGTCTTCGGACGCCCCAAGAGCCCGGTCAATCGCCGCGAATATGGCCCCGGCCAGCACGGCCAGCGGCGCAAGAGCAAGGTCAGCGATTTCGGCATCCAGCTGCGCGCCAAGCAGAAGCTCAAGGGCTATTACGGCGACGTCACCGAGAAACAGTTCAAGCAGACCTTCCAGCAGGCCGAGCGGATGAAGGGCGATGCTTCGCAGAACCTCATCGGACTGCTCGAGAGGCGGCTCGACATGATCGTCTACCGCGCCAAGTTCGCGCCGACGATCTGGGCCGCCCGCCAGCTGGTCAGCCACAACCACATTCGCGTCAACGGAGTGAAGTGCAACATCGCCTCGCGCCGCTGCGATGTTGGCGACGTCATCGAGCTTGGCCCCAAGGCGCAGGAAATGGCGCTGGTGATCGAAGCGCAGCAGCTGGCCGAGCGCGACGTTCCCGATTACGTCGTTCCGGACGGCACCGCGAAGGTCACTTACACGCGCGTCCCCAAGCTCGACGAAGTGCCCTATCCAGTGCGGATGGAGCCCAATCTGGTGGTCGAATTCTACTCGCGCTGATCGTGACCGTTCAGCATTGAAATCAAGTGGGCGGCCTTTCGGGGCCGCCCTTTTTGATTCAATGGCCGATCGTCCGTTCGAGCAGCTCGCCGATCTTGGTCAGCATCTGGCGGCGCGCATCGGCATCGGCGAGTTGATGGTCGAGGCCTTTGAACTCGATCAGCTCGCTGCTCTTCCCGGCGCCGCGGAGGGCGGCATCCATGCGCCGAGAATGGTCGACGCCAACATTCACATCCCTGTCACCATGGACCAGCAGGACAGGCACGGAAATTCCCGTGGCGAGGCGCAGCGGGGATCCCTGAGCGATTTGCGGGCCGGATCCAACCATGCCCTCGACGATCTTGGAGTCGGTGAAATCCTTGGCCTCGGTCTTCCACAGCAACAGATCGGTGACCGGCGCGATGGCCACTGCCGCCCGATACAGTGACGGCTCGGTGGCTACCGACTGCAGTGCCGCATAGCCGCCGTAGGACCAGCCGACGATGGCGATGCGCTTGGGATCGGCGATACCCTGTGATGCCAGCCAGCGCGCCGCGGCGGAGACGTCGCCGATCGAGGTGCGCCAGCTTTGAAATCCGTT
>JBDSNQ010000165.1:0-1965 GCA_039915275.1 Sphingomicrobium sp. | reverse complement strand
AGGTTGCCGCCGTCATATTCGCGGCCCGTGTTGGTCGGCAGCTCGATATCATCGAGGCGGAAACCCGAGGCGTTGTAGGTATCTTCGAAGCGGACGTCGTCGAACATGAAAAATTCGGCTTCGGGTCCGACGTTGACCGTGTCGCCAATGCCGGTCGCCTTCAAATAGGCTTCGGCGCGGGTCGCGGTCGAGCGCGGGTCGCGGCCGTAGAGCTCGCCGGTCGATGGTTCGACGATATTGCAGATCAGGATCAGCATCGGGGTCGCGCTGAACGGATCGACGTAGACGGCGTCGAGGTCGGGCTTGAGGATCATGTCGCTTTCGTTGATCGCCTTCCACCCGGCGATCGAGCTGCCGTCGAACATGAAGCCATCGGTCAGCATGTCGTCGTCGATCACGCCCGAGACCATGGTCAGATGTTGCCATTTGCCCTTGGGATCGGTGAAGCGGAGGTCGACCCACTCGATCTCCTCGTCCTTGATCCGCGAAAGGATCTTGCCCGCGTCGGTTGCCATGATGTCCTCGCCCGATGATGTGATTCGCCGCTTGTTGCGGCCGCGGCCCACAGATTCCAGACGCTCGCCCAAGAGTCAGCGGGTGGGCGAATATTTCACGCGGCCGCATGAACCGCGAACGGGACTAAGCGATGGTCGGGCTACTCGGCGCGGACCTGGCGCCGAACACTAGCGCCAGGGCCTGATAATGGTCGGCCAATTCAATGTGGGCCGCAGCGGCGCGGGGGTCGGTGGCGCGTTGGCTCAGGGCCCGCTCGTCAAGCTCCCGGCCGGCAAAGTAATTGGCGTGGAATTCATCCGACATAACGCGCCTCGCCCCCGCAAAAACGTCCCGCGCTTCAGAACGCAAGACTGTCGACCGGGTTCCGGCGCGGGACCGGTGGCCGGGAGCCCCGCGCGCAACCAGCACGGCGCCCGAACGTTGATGGGCGGGGCTGATTGTATCAACCGGGCCGCGCGTTGGAACAGGCGGACGCGCCGGCCCAAGGAGCCAAGCCATGACACGAACACTGCTTTTGCTGGCGGTCGGCGCAATGGCGCTGTCGCCAGCAGCGATCCTCGCGCATTCGGGAAACGGACAAGGGCCGGTCCTGTCGACCCAACAGGGTGCCGGCTGGGATCATCTCAACGGTCCGGCGACAACCGGGCAACCGGGCGCGGAATGTGGTGACGAGGACGCGCCGAACACACCGGGTCAGGCCTCAAGCGCGCCCGGATCGGCGTTCAACCCGGACGGCACCGCTCATGGCGTCTATGCCGGCGAGCAACTACAAAACTCGCGCAACACAGCGTCGGTGTCGCAATATGACAGCGCCTGCCTGCACCAGCCGCAATAAGGAAGCTGGGGTCCGGCTTTAACGGCCGGACCTTGCTTGGTTGAGCGTGATTCCTAGCGGTCTGGCCCCAGGCTCGACAGATATTGCGCGGCGGTCATCGGACCGTTGGCGGTGGTGTCGGTGTGGGTCTGGATGTGCTTGCGAAACTCAAGCCCGGCGCGCGGGCCGTAGGCAATACCCAGCTTTTTCGCAGCAGCGTCAATCGCGGCGTCCTGGGCGTCGGTCGTGACCGGCTGGATGACCATAAAATCCCAGGAATCGCCGCTGGTATGCACGTAGACCTGGTTGGGCGCGATGCCGACCGCAGCGGCGACCCGGTCCTGGTCGGCGAGCCAGTGCATCAGCGCTTCCTGGTGACCGGTTGCGGCGTGATAGAGCGAAACGATGGCGCGCGGCTTGGCTGATTGAGCCGTAGCCGCGGACGGCATGAGCATGGCAGCGGACAAGGCGGTGGCGGCGGCAAGCTTCAAAAGCATTTTCATGATTATTCCCCAAGTTCGGATCAACGCACGGCGGGATTACATCTGGCGCGGCTGATCCCCCTCCCGTGCCAGTGCACGGGACTGCGCCCCGCTTCAGATTGAGTCAAATGGGGGCGAGGGTCGTTAAAACGC
>JBDSNQ010000215.1:0-11678 GCA_039915275.1 Sphingomicrobium sp. | reverse complement strand
CTCTTTGTGCATCCGCGAGGCCGGGAAGACCCTGGTCGACGCCGTGCTCGAAGTCCGCGAGGCGGTCGATTTCCTGCGCTTTTACGCCTCCGAGGCGCGGCGCCAGTTCACCCGGCCGCTGCCGCTGCCCGGGCCGACCGGCGAGCAGAATGCGCTGCGCCTGCATGGGCGGGGCGTATTCGCCAGTATTTGCCCGTGGAATTTCCCGCTGGCGATCTTCACCGGCCTGGTGTCGGCGCCGCTGGCCGCCGGCAATGCCGTCATCGCCAAGCCGGCCGGGCAAACGCCGCTGATCGGCGCGCTTGCGGTCGAGCTGATGCATGCAGCGGGCATCCCCAAGGACATCGTCCAGCTCGCGCCCGGCCAAGGCAGAATCGTTGGTGGAACGCTGACCGCGCATCCGCTGCTCGCCGGCGTCGTTTTCACCGGATCGACCGAGACCGCGAGGCAGATCAACCGCACATTGGCCGCGCGCGACGGGCCGATCATCCCGTTCATCGCCGAAACCGGCGGACAGAATGCGATGATCGTCGACTCATCGGCGCTGCCCGAGCAGGTGACGCGTGATGTGATTTCCTCGGCATTCCAGAGCGCGGGGCAGCGTTGTTCGGCATTGCGGGTGGTGTTCGTCCAGGACGACATCGCCGACGGCATGATCGCGATGATCGCCGGGGCGATGGAGGCGCTGACGGTCGGCGACCCGCGCGAGCTCAAGACCGATGTCGGTCCGGTCATCGACCAGGACGCCAAACGGCTGCTCGATGAGCACATCCTATGGCTCGACAAGAATGCGAGAAAGGTTTGCCGGCTGGAAGCGCCCGCCGAAGCGGCGCACGGCTGCTTTGTGGCTCCTGCATTTTATGAGCTTAAGGCGCTAAGCCAATTGAATCATGAGAACTTTGGCCCGGTCCTGCACGTGATCTGTTTTTCCGGTGATCGCCTGCATGAGGTCGTCGATGCGATCAATGCCACCGGCTATGGCCTGACGCTGGGCTTGCAGAGCCGCATCGACACGGTGCGCGATTTTGTCGAGGAGCATGCTCGGGTCGGCAATTTCTACGTCAACCGCAACCAGATTGGCGCGGTGGTCGAAAGCCAGCCATTCGGCGGCGAAGGCCTGTCGGGGACCGGACCCAAGGCCGGCGGGCCGCATTATGTCGCGCGCTTCGCGACCGAGCGCGTAACCTGCATCGACACCACCGCGGCCGGCGGCAATGCGAGCCTGATGGCCGCGCAGGAGGGATAGGCCAAGCGGCTGCGCTAGCTCGCCATCTTCCACAGTTGCGGGCTGGCGGCGAGGGGCGGAGCGATGAAGGTTTTGGCGAACAGCCGGATCTGGCCGCGCAGCCGTTCGTCTTCGACCTGGTCGGTCAGATGTCGCAGCACGGTCGGAAAGCTGTCGAACTGGTCGAGCGCGGGCTCGCGGCGAAAGGCCATGGTCCACCCATTGAAGCAACGCTCGAGCGTCGTGCGCTCGACCAAAGTGGTGACCGCGAGGTGGCGCTGGTCGGCGCGGATTTTGGCGTAGAGCGTTTCCATGGCGCGCCGCGGCCCTTCGATGACCTGGAGATAGCGGTTGCCGCCAGCGACCAGCAATCCGCTGATATCGTCGCGCAGATTATTGGCCCGCGAAGTCGCGAGGATGGCCTGGATCAACGCCGCCTCCTGCGGCTCGGCGGCGGTGCTGAAGTAGGCAATCTGATGCATGTGGCGCCCTCCGTTCGAAGGAGAAAGCGGTAGCGGGCCGGATGTTACCCCGCACTTGCAACCAGAACCGTAGTGGAGGGATGGCTCCCCGGGCCTGATTCGAACAGGCGACCATTCGATTAACAGTCGAACGCTCTACCGCTGAGCTACCGGGGAACACTTCCGACGAAGCGAGGCGCGTAAATAGCGGAGCGTCGTTTAAAGACAAGGGCCTCACCCTTCTAGCCGTTCATTCCCTCACCCTCCCATTGCTGCGCAACGGGTCCCTCCCTCTACCTCAAGGGGAGAGGGGCTTTAGGTAGCGAATTGCTCTAGGGCGATGCGCTCGTCGAGGGCGTGCTCGGGGTCGAACAGCAAGGTCAGCGAGCGTTCGCGGTCGAGCCGGACATCGACCTTGGCGACGTCGCGCACCTCGAACTGGTCGGCGACTGCCGACACCGGCCGGTTGTGCGGCTCGAGCACGTTGAACGACACCGCGGTATCGTCGGGCAGGATCGCGCCGGTCCAGCGGCGCGGGCGGAACGGGCTAATCGGGGTCAGCGCCAGCATCTTGGCCGCAAGCGGCAGGATCGGCCCGCGCGCGGACAAATTATAGGCGGTCGATCCGGCCGGCGTCGCCACCAGCACCCCGTCGCAGACCAGCTCGGGCATCGCCACCCGGCCATTGACTAGCACCTCGATCTTGGCGGTCTGGCGGGTTTCGCGCAGCAACGAGACTTCGTTGATCGCGGCGTGGGTAAAGCTTTCGCCACCAACCGTGGTCGCGACCATTTCGAGCGGGGCGACGCGGATCGCCTTGGCGCCCGCGATCCGTTCGGCCAGCTGGTCGAGGCGCCATTCATTCATCAGGAAGCCGAAGGTGCCGCGGTTCATTCCGAACACCGGGCGCGAATGCCCGCCCTCAAGCATTCCGTGCAAAGTCTGGAGCATGAAGCCGTCGCCGCCAATCGCCACCAGAATTTCGGCCTGGTCGGCTTCGGCCCAGTCGTAGCGGTGGCGGAGCATCTTCTCGGCGGCCTTGGCGACGGGCGTGTCCGAGGACAGCAAGCCGATGCCGAGGCGGACGAGGTCGCGCTTGACCTTGTCGCCGGCTGGTCTTGGCGCATTCGCGGTCAATCGCTTGTCCTCATCACTGGCGAACATAGGGATTTTGACGAGGGGCGTCACTGTCCCGTTGTGGGGCGGCGCCCGCTGCGCGCTTCCCGTCCTCGGCTGGCCGCGTTAGCTGGCGCTATGTTCAAATGGTTCAAGGGTTATTCCAGGGGGAAGCGGGCGTCGGATCGAACCGTTCCGGCGCCCGCAGTTGCCAAGCGCGACCGGACTTTGGAAGCGGTCATCGCCCACCAGCGCATTGCGGTGCTGTTCCAGCCCCAGATCGACCCGGTGAGCGGCGATATCGTCGGCGCCGAGGCGCTGGTCCGCTGGGACGGCGCGGCGTCGCCCGAAGCCTTGTTCGCGCGGGCGGCCTCGGCTGGCCTTGCCGAGCGCCTGTCGCGGATGATCCAGCGCAAGGCTTTGGCGATCGCGGCGACCTGGGAGGGGCCGTTGAAAGGGCTTCATTTGTCGATCAACCTGTTGCCGCAGGATCTCGCGCGCGACGGTTATGACCGTTGGCTGCTCGAAGAGATCGACAGCGCCGGCATCGACCCCACAAGGATTACGGTCGAAATCACTGAAAGCGCGTTGCTCGCTGACAGCGACGCGATCGCCGCCCGGCTGGCCGTCCTGCGCGCCGCGGGGGTGCGGATCGCGGTCGACGATTTCGGCACCGGCTATGCCAGCCTCGCTTATCTCACCAGCCTGCCGCTCGACATCCTGAAGATCGACCGCGGGCTGATCGCCGACATCGTCGGTGGCAGGCGCGACCGTATCGTGGTCAAGGCGATGATCGCGCTCGCCCGCGAGCTCGACCTCAAGGTCGTGGTCGAAGGGGTCGAGAGCACCGGCCAATTGGCGCTGCTGGCCGAATGGGGATGCGACTTTTACCAGGGGTTCCTCGGCGCCGGCCCGCTCGACGAGATCGAGCTGGCGCGCTTCGTCCGGGCTTCGATGGCCGAAGCCGCCTAAACTTTTGCTAAAGTTTTCCTGGCCGAACTTGCCGGGCGGCCAACGCCGTGCTGGTTGGCGCGCGGAGGTGGTCGATGCGGACTTTGGGATTGCTGGTTGTGGCGGCGGTGGCGCTGGCCGGCTGCAACAAGCCGGCGCAGCAACGCCAATTTTCGCAAAGCGCGCTCGACGCCGCGCTCGCCGACCCTGGCCGCAAGGCGCAACGCGATGGGTCCGATGAACGGCGCAAGCCGGGGCCGCTGATCGCGCTGGCCGGGGTCAAGCCGGGCGACAAAGTGCTCGATCTGATTCCCGGGAGCGGATATTGGACGCGCATCCTGTCGAAAATCGTCGGCCCGCAGGGCAAGGTCTATGGTGTGTGGCCGCAGGCCTATGCGCGCGAAGCGACCGGCGATGTCGCGACGCTCAAGACCCTCGCGGCCGACAAATATTATGGCAATATCGTTACGCAGGTGCAGCCGACGACGACATTGACCGCCGCCGAACCGCTCGACGTCGTCTGGACGTCGCAGAATTTCCACGATTATCCAGACGAGTTCATGGGCAAGGGCGACCCGTCGTCGCTGGCTAAGGACGCGTATAAGATCTTGAAGCCCGGCGGCACCTTCATGGTCATCGACCATATGGCCAAACCGGGTCACGGCCTCGCCGATACCGAGACGCTCCATCGGATCGACCCGGCGTCTGCGCGCAAGATCGCCGAGGCGGTTGGCTTCAAATTCGCCGGTGAATCCACGGTGCTGGAGAATCCAGCCGACCCGCTCGACATCCCAGTGTTCGACAAGTCGATCCGCGGCCACACCAGCCAATTTGCCTACAAATTCGTCAAACCCACCAGCTAGGCGGGCTCAAGCTCCTTGCGGGCGGCTTGGCTGGCGGCGAGGACCCGGGCGAGGCCGCGTGATAGTTGCAGCGCGCCGGCCAGCCGCGCTTCGGCGGTCGGCCAGTCGCGTGACACGCTCATCTTGCTGTCGGGGCGCAGCTTGGCGGTGCCCTTGAGGCGCTCGATGTAGGCGAGGAGGGCGGCGAGGTCGGGGAAGCCATTCTCCGCGAACGTCACGACCGCGCCCCGCGCCCCGATGTCGAGCTTGGCGATGCAAGCGGCGCGGCAGTTGAGTTTGGTCTCGACGATCTGGAGCAAATTGCCGGTTTCGGACGGCAAGTCGCCGAAGCGGTCGATCAGCTCGGCGGCGAATTCGTCGACCGCGCGGCGGTCCTCGAGCTCGCCCAGGCGGCGGTAGAGGCCCATCCTGAGGTCGAGGTCGGGGACGTAGGTCTCGGGGACGAGGATCGGCGCGTCGATGCTGATCTGGGGCGAGAATTCCTCGCGGCTCGGAATGCCGCCGGCCTTTTGCTCGATGATCGCTTCCTCGAGCATCGCCTGGTACAATTCGAAGCCGACTTCCTTGATGTGGCCCGACTGCTCGTCGCCGAGCAGATTGCCGGCGCCGCGGATGTCGAGATCGTGGCTGGCGAGCTGGAAACCGGCGCCGAGGCTGTCGAGATTGGCGAGCACTTGCAGGCGCTTGTCGGCGGTTTCGGTGATCGAGCGGTCGGACGGCGTCGTCAGGTAGGCGTAGGCGCGGGTCTTGGCCCGGCCAACGCGACCACGCAGCTGGTAGAGCTGGGCGAGGCCGAAGCGGTCGGCGCGGTGGACGATCAAGGTGTTGGCGCTGGGAATATCGAGCCCGCTCTCGATGATCGTGGTCGACAGCAAAACGTCATATTTGCGGTCGTAGAAGGCGCTCATCCGCTCCTCGACCGCGGTAGGGCTCAATTGGCCGTGGGCGGTGATCGCTTTGACCTCGGGCACTTCGGCGGCGAGCCATTCCTCCATCTGCGGCAAATCGGCGACGCGCGGCACGACGAAGAAGCTCTGGCCGCCGCGGTAATGCTCGCGCAGCAGCGCCTCACGCACCACGACATGGTCGAACGGCGTGACGTAGGTGCGGATCGCCAGCCGATCGACCGGCGGGGTCTGGATGACCGACAGATCGCGCAGGCCCGACATCGCCATCTGCAATGTGCGCGGGATCGGCGTCGCGGTCAGTGTCAGCACGTGGACGTCGGCCTTCAAGGCTTTGAGACGCTCCTTATGGGCGACTCCGAAATGCTGCTCCTCGTCGACAATGACCAGGCCGAGGCGCTTGAAATCCAACGCTTTCGCCAGGATGGCGTGGGTGCCGATGATGATATCGACCTGGCCTTTGGCAAGGGCTTCCTTGGTCGCCTTCATCTCGGCCGCGGGGACCAGGCGTGACAAGCGGCCGACTTGGATCGGAAAGCCCTGCAACCGCTCGACGAACAAATCGTAATGCTGGCGGGCGAGCAAAGTCGTCGGGCAAATCAGCGCCACCTGCAGCCCCGACATGGCGGTGATGAAGGCGGCGCGCATCGCCACCTCGGTCTTGCCGAAGCCGACGTCGCCGCACACCAACCGGTCCATCGGCTTGCCCGAGGAGAGATCGGCCAGCACATCCTCGATCGCCCGCTCCTGGTCGTCGGTTTCCTCATAAGGGAAGCGGTCGACGAATTGCGGATAGGCCGAATCGGGCTCGATCACCGTGCCGTGGTGGGTGGCGCGCAAAGCGGCGGTCTTGATCAGCGTTCCGGCGATCTCGCGGATCCGCTCCTTCATCCGCGACTTGCGCCGCTGCCACGCTTCGCCGCCGAGCCGGTCGAGCGGGACGCCGTCGGACTCGCTGCCGTAGCGCGACAGCAATTCGATGTTCTCGACCGGCACGTAGAGCTTATTGCCGCCGGCATATTCGAGGGCGACGCAATCGTGCGGCGAGGTGCCGACCTTGATCGATTGCAGGCCGAGATAGCGGCCGATGCCGTGGTCGGCGTGGACGACGAGGTCGCCCGGCGACAGCGTTGCCAGCTCGGACAGGAAGGCGGCGGTGCCCTTGCGCGTCTTGCGGCGGCGGACCAAGCGGTCGCCGAGCATGTCCTGTTCGGTGAGGACGGCGACCTCGGGCGCGGAGAAACCGTGGTCGAGCGGCAGGACGAGCAGGGCGGCGGAGGCTTTGGTGGCGAGCGCGTCGGGCCAGCTGTCGGCGAGCTTGATCGAGGTCAGGCCATTCTCTTCGAGCAGACCGTGGAGCCGCTCGCGGGCGCCGCGGCTGTAGCTGGCGAGGACGACTTTTCGCCCGCCTTTCCGCAACTTGGCGACATGCTTGGCGACGGCTTCGTAGATGTTGGCTTGCTGGGCGCGTTCGGGGGCGAAGTCGCGGGCCGGTTCGACGCCGAACGACAAGGTGCGGTCGCTCTCGGGCTCGGGGAAGGCCGAGGCGAGGTGGACCGGGTGGGAGGCGACCGCCGTTTCCCAATTTTTCTTGGGCAGATACAATTCGGCGGGCTCGAGCGGGCGATAGCTGCCAGGCTCGGCGGCCATCACCCTAACGCGGTTGGCGTAATAATCGGCGATCGCGTCGCGGCGGCCGTCGAGCGCGCCGTCGGCGCCGCTGTCGCGCAGGATCAGGTCGTCTGTCCCGAGGTGGTCGAACAGCGTTGACAGGCCATCTTCGAACAGTGGCAGCCAATGCTCCATGCCGGCCATCCGCCGGCCGTCCGATACCGCCTGGTAGAGCGGGTCGCCGGTGGCGGTGCCGCCGAAGGTCTCGCGATAGAGCGAGCGGAAGCGTTTGATGCTGTCCTCGGTGAGCAGGGCTTCGGACGCCGGGAGCAGAGTGAAGCCCTTGGCCTGGTCGGTCGAGCGCTGGTCGGCGGGATCGAAGCGGCGAATGCTCTCGATCTCGTCGCCGAAGAAATCGAGGCGGAGGCCGCTGCTCTCGCCGGCCGGGAACAGGTCGATCAGCGAGCCACGGACGGCATATTCGCCGGCCTCGGCGACGGCGTCGGCGCGCTGGTAGCCGAGCGCATTGAGCTGGGCGATCAGACCTTCGCGCTCGACGCGTTCGCCGGCGGCCACGGCGCGGGTCAGCTGGCGGATGCGGAACGGGGTGAGCAGACGCTGGGTGGCGGCGTTGGCGGTCGTGAGGAGCAGTTGCGGGCCTTTGTGCTTCATCTGCAGAGCGTTGAGCGTCGCCAACCGCTCGGCCATCACGCGTAACGCGGGCGAAGCGCGGTCGTAGGGCAGGCAATCCCACGCCGGCAGGGTCAGCACCTCGACTTCGGGCGCGAACAGAGGGACGGTGTCGGCCAATGCCCGCATCGCGGTTTCGTCGACGGCGATGAGGACGGCGCGGGCGTTTTTGCCATGAGCGGCGCGGGCGAGGTCGGCGGCCAGCCACGGCAGGAAACCGGTGGGGACGCCGGCCAGCGTCAGGGGTTGGGTGGCGCCGAGGACGCGCTTCAGCGGGTCGCTCATCGCGGCACCCTTATGTAGTCGAGACGCTGGAGCGCGGCCATCAGCGGCCCTTCGAAGCGCGGCGGCGGTGGCGCGGCGCCGATCGCCCAGGCCATGATGTCGGCATCCTGATGATCGAGCATATCGGCGAAGTTGCTCCGGTCGGCCGCGTCCCAGCTTGCGTGATGGGCGTCGAAAAACCCGCCGATCAGCATGTCGGCCTCGCGCGTCCCGCGATGGCGCGCGCGCCAAAGCAGGCGCTTGAGTTCCGCGTCGATAGTCATGAGGGAGGCCATCTAGGGCGCGCAGGCGTGCTGTGCTAGTCGCCTGGAACGAGAGGGGGACGCCATGGGGGCAGCGGCGGCAGACGAACGTATACGGCTGATCGATGCCTTGCGCGGTTTTGCGCTGCTAGGTATTTTTCTCGCCAATATCCTGGTGTTCTCGGGATGGGAGTTCCTGACCGAAGCCGGGCGCGCCGCGATTGCCGACGCAAGCGCTGTTGAATGGCAGCACCGCTTCCATAAATTCGTCGTCGACGGCAAATTCTATACGCTGTTTTCCTTGCTCTTCGGGGCGGGCTTTGCGCTGCAGCTCCACCGCCTCACAAAACGCGGGGCGGACGGGCCGCACATCTACCGGCGCCGCGTGCTGATCCTGCTGGCGATCGGCCTCGTCCACCAGTGGCTGATCTGGGACGGTGACATCCTGGTGCTCTACGCGTTGATGGGCCTCATCCTGCCGCTGTTCTACCGGTTGTCCGATCGCGCACTGCTGGCCTGGAGTGCGTTGCTGATCTTCGCCGTGCCGATTGCCGGAGTCGTGCTGGTAAAAACGATGGGGTGGCCGCCGGACGCGGGCCTAATGGCGCTGAGCGAGCGCATCGCGGTCGCGCTTGGCGCGGTCAATCCGGTGGACGGCGTGACCTGGCTCCGGCGTGAGGACTTCACTGGTTGGTTCGCCTGGGTCGCGAGCGGTCCGATCTTCTCCTGGGGCCTCAAGTTGATGAGCTGGCGGATCTTCAAGGTGCTAGGGATCATGATCCTCGGCATCTGGGTCGGGCGGCGCCTGGCCACGGGCGCGCTGCTCGGCGACCGCGGCTTTTTGTGGCGGGTGTTCGCTGTCGGGCTGCTGATCGGTGTCCCGGCCAACATTGCCTATACGTTCGGCGACCAGTGGCAGGCGGCCTGGCCGTCGCTGATCGGCACTGTCCCTCTGGCGCTGGCCTATGCCGCGGGGTTCGCGCTCGCCTGGCCGTTTGCGCAGCGCTGGTTGGGGGTGTTCAGCTATCCCGGCCGAATGGCGCTGACCAATTACTTGATGCAATCGATCGTCTGCATTTTCGTCTTCTACGGCATCGGCCTGGGGCAGGTTGGTTATTGGCACCCGGCGGAAATCTATGGCTTTGCGGTCGCATTTTATGTCGGGCAGCTGCTCTTTTCGCGCTGGTGGCTGGAGCGGTATGCGCAAGGCCCGATGGAAGCTTTGTGGCGCCGTTGGACCTATGGCGGCGTGACGCGGACCGCGTCGGCCTAATCCGTCAGCGATGCGCCCGGAAATCCTCAACCCGTTGTTCGCCGAGGCCGAGGTCTTAAAGGGCGTTGGGTCGCAGGTGGCCAAGCAGCTCAAGCGGCTTGAGCTGACGCGGGTGGTCGACGTCCTCTTTCATCTGCCGACTGGCTCGATCGAGCGGTTGCGCGTGCCGGCCGCCAGCGCCGCTGTTCTCGGCCGCAATATCATCGTCGACGTGACGCCGTTCGAAATCCGCGAATCGCGCTCGGGCCGCGGACCGCTGCGAGTGTTCACCTCGGATGCCGACGGCAACACGCTGAGCCTGATCTATTTCAACAATCCGGGCTGGGCCAAGCGCGCCGTGCCGCTGGGCGAGAAACGGACGATTTCGGGCAAGCTCGAGGCCTATGGCGACGAATGGCAGATCATCCACCCCGAGGTTACCGAACCGGGCAAGGGGCCGCAGCCGGCATTGCGCGAGCCGGTCTATCCGCTGACCGAGGGCCTGACCAACCGGCGCTTGGGCGAGCTTGCCGTATCAGCTTTGGAGGGGGCGCCGGAACTGCCCGAATGGATCGAGCCGAGCCTGGCCGCGCGCGAAGGCTGGCGGCCGTGGCGGGCGGCGCTTGCCGAGGCCCATGCCAAGCCGCAAGCGACGTCAAGCCGCCGCCGCCTCGCTTATGACGAGGTGTTCGCCAACCAATTGGCGCTGATGCTGTTGCGGCAGGATTCGAGGGCCAAGCGCGGGGTGCCGCTGGCCGGTGACGGGCGGCTAATCGACCAGCTGCAGCTGCCGTACACGCTGACCGGTGCGCAGCGGCGGGTCATCGAGGAGATAAGCGGCGACATGGCGCAAGCCGTGCCGATGCTGCGCTTGCTCCAAGGCGACGTCGGATCGGGCAAGACGCTGGTGGCGCTGATGGCGATGCTGATCGCGGTCGAGGCGGGGGCGCAGGCCGCGCTGCTGGCGCCGACCGAGATATTGGCCCGGCAGCACCAGGCGATGCTGCTGGCTCAGTTGGATGCGGTCGGGGTGCGGGTCGCGATCCTGACCGGGCGCGAGAAGGGCAAGGCGCGCGAAGCGGTGCTAATGGGCCTGGCCGACGGGTCGATCGATATCCTCGTCGGCACCCACGCCATTTTCCAGGAGAAGGTCGCTTACAAGAAGCTCGGGCTGGTGGTGATCGACGAGCAGCATCGCTTCGGGGTGTCGCAGCGATTGCTGCTGTCGGCCAAGGCGGAGCGGCCGCCGCATCTGCTGGTCATGACCGCGACGCCGATCCCGCGGACGCTGACGCTGACCCAATATGGCGAGATGGACGTCAGCCGGATCGACGAGATGCCGCCGGGACGGACGTCGGTCGAAACGCGGGTGATCAGCGACGAGAAACTGCCGGAGGTCATCGACGGCCTCGGGCGGCATTTGGCGAGCGGTGGACAGGCGTTCTGGGTGTGTCCTTTGGTCGAAGAGAGCGACAAAGTCGACAGCGCCGCGGCGGAGCAACGGGCGGCGGTGCTACGGCTGCGCTTCGGAGAGCGGATCGGGCTGGTTCATGGGCGGATGAAAGGGCCGGAAAAGGATTCGGTGATGGGCGCGTTTGCAAGCGGCGAGCTGGCGGTTCTGGTCGCGACGACGGTGATCGAGGTCGGCGTCGACGTGCCCAACGCGACGCTGATGGTGGTCGAAGGCGCAGATCGCTTCGGCCTGGCGCAGCTTCACCAGTTGCGCGGGCGGGTCGGGCGTGGGGCGGAGAAGAGCATTTGCCTGCTGGTGCGGGGGCAGAGCTTGAGCGAGACCGCGCGGGCGCGGCTGGCGCTGATGCGCGAGACCAACGACGGCTTTCGCATCGCCGAGGAGGATCTGCGACTGCGCGGGCCGGGCGAGATTCTTGGCACGCGCCAGTCGGGCGAGGCGGAGTTCCGGGTTGCAACCGCGGAGGAGGTCGCAGTGCTGGCGCCGATCGCGCAGAGCGATGCGCAATTGCTGCTCGACCGCGACGGCGGGCTGGCGGGGCCGCGCGGCCAGGCGGCGCGCACGTGCCTCTATCTGTTCGAACGCGACCAGGCGGTGGGCCTGATC
>JBDSNQ010000184.1:0-5092 GCA_039915275.1 Sphingomicrobium sp. | reverse complement strand
TTCCGCGCTCGAAGTGGTGCCGCTGATGGTCGTCGGGTTCGAGGCCTACAATCGCGTCAAGTTCGAGCACCGGCATGATTGGCAAGAGGCCTATCGCTGGCCATTTGCCTTTTTTTCTGCCGTGCTGGTGTGGAATTTGATCGGCGCCGGGCTGTTCGGCTTTTTCATTAATCCGCCGCTCGCACTCTATTACATGCAAGGGCTGAACACGACCGCGACCCATGCCCATGCCGCACTGTTCGGTGTCTATGGCATGCTCGGCATCGGGCTGACCCTGTTCTGCATGCGCGGCCTGTCGGACCCGTCACGCTGGAGCAACCGGCTGCTCAAGACGTCGTTCTGGTGCCTCAACATTGGGCTGGCGATGATGGTCTTCCTGTCGCTGTTCCCGCAGGGGCTGTACCAGGCCTATTGGAGCTTCACCCGCGATTACGCCTTTGCGCGCAGCGCCGACGTCATCCACAGTCCGCTGATGCAGGCGCTGGTCTGGGCAAGGGTGCCCGGCGACCTCGTCTTCACGGTCGGAGTGGTCGCCTTCACCATTTTCATGATCCGTGCGCTGTTTGGCCGCGACAGCAGAGGCGACGTGACTGCCACACCAGAATTGGTCGCGAAGCCTGCTTAAGCCCTCGCAGCTTCAATCCCCTAGTCCATCCCCGCCAGCGCCCGCCGCACCGCTTTGTCCAACGCCTCCGCCCGAAACGGCTTGGTCAGCAGCGGCGCGTTGGGCGCGACCCGGCGCACGGCTTCGGTTTCGCTATAGCCAGACACGAACAGGAGCGGCTGGTCGGGCTGCTCGGCGAGGATGCGGTTGGCGACTTCGGCGCCAGATAGCCCGGGCATGATGAAATCGACGATCACCAGATCGGGCTTGTCCTGAGCGATCGCCTTCAAACCCTTGCGGCCGTCGCTCGCCTCGCGCACCCGATAGCCTTGTTCTTCGAGGCTGGTGACGATGAAGGCGCGCACATCGGGGTCGTCGTCGATGACCAGCACCGATGCATCGCGGGGATCGAATTCCGGCTGTTCGGGGGCGGGATCGTCGGCGTCGGCCGCGGCCGCTTTCTGCTTGGCCAGCCGGAAGAACAGCTTGACCGTGGTGCCGACGCCGACCTTGCTGACGATGCGCGCGACGCCGCCCGATTGGCGCGCCATGCCATAGACCATCGACAGCCCGAGCCCGGTGCCCTTGCCGACTTCCTTGGTGGTGAAAAACGGTTCGAACGCGCGCGCCGCGACCTCCTCGCTCATGCCCGGCCCGGTGTCGGCAATCGACAATTCGACATAGTCGCCGTCGTCGAGCTCGGGATCATGCGTGACCTTCACCGGGCGCGTCCGGAAGGTCAGGATGCCGCCGTCGGGCATGGCGTCGCGGGCGTTGATGGCGAGATTGAGGACCGCGACCTCGAGTTGGGTCGGGTCGGCCATCACCGGCAATTCCTCCTCGTCGAGGTCGAAGCGCTTTTCGATCCCCGGGCCGAGCACGTTGCGCAGCAGCGGCCGCATGTTGATGATGATCGGCACCACCGGCGTCGGCCGCACTTCGAGGCGCTGGACGCGGCTGAAGGCGAGCAATTGGCCGGTCAGCCGGGCGCCGCGCTCGGCCGCCGACAGCGCGTTTTCGGCATAGCGCTTGAGCTTGGCATCCTCGGTCCGCTTGGCGACGATATCGAGGCCGCCGACGACCACTGTCAGCAGATTGTTGAAATCGTGCGCGATGCCGCCGGTCAGCTGCCCCAGCGCTTCCATCTTCTGGCTTTGGCGGAGCTGTTCCTGGGCGGCCTTCAATTCGGTGATGTCGCGCGCTTCGAACAATAGATAGATGATCTCGCTGTGGTCGTCGCGCACCGGCTGGACCGAGATGTCGAGGTAGGCGGTGGGCACGCCGTCGCGCTCCATCGTCACTTCGTCGTTGAAGCTTTGCCCGCGCGCGGCGTTCTTCACCGCTTGCTTGATCAGCCCAACGTGCTGCGGATAGGCCTTGAGCGTCGGCGAATCCCAGATCTTGACGCCGATCGCCCGCCGCGGATCTTCGGCGCGCCACGCCGCTTCCTTGCGGTTCAATTCGATAATCGTCCCGTCCGGCTTCAGCAGCACCAGGACCTCGAGCACGGTCTCGAAGATCGCCCGGAACTGGCTCTCGCTCTGGGTCAGCTTGGCGGTCCGCTCCTCGACCTGCGCCTTCAATTCGAGCTCGGCCTCCTTGGCCAGCGTGATGTCGCTGGCGGCGCCGATGAACCCGGCCAGGCTGCCGTCGCCGTTGAACCGCGGCGATGACACGCTCCGCAGCCAGCGATACTCCCCGTCGTGGCGGCGATAGCGGGCCTCGAGCGGAAACGGCTCGAGCGTCGCCTCCCCCGCCATGCTCTCGCCGATCAGCCGCTCTTTGTCGTCGGGGTGGATGATCGTCGTCCAGTCGAACGCCCGCGCGCCTTCGCGGCTCAATCCGAGGAATTCGGCATAAGCGTCGTTGACGAAGTCGCGGGTGCGGTCGAGCCGTGTCACCCACATCATCACCGGCGCCGAGTCCGCGATCCGCCGGAACCGCGCCTCGCTCTCGCGCAGCGCGAGCTCGGCGCTGCGCTGCTCGGTGACGTCGGTCGAAATCGCGATGAAGCCCTGCACGACGCCCGCCGCATCGCGCCACGGGATATATTCCGACTGCAGCGCCAGCATCCCGCGGGTCGGATGCTGATAGGTGGTGCTGACCGACTGCCGCTCGCCGGCCAGCGCGGCGCGGATCATCGGCTCGCGTTCGCGGAACGCTGCTTCGCCGGTCAGCTCGAGCGCGGTCCGTCCGAGGATTTCCGAACGCGGCCGCTCGAGCCACTCGGCCAGCGCCTTGTTGAGGAAACGATAGCGCAGGTCGCGGTCGAAATAGCCGACCATCACCGGCAATTCGTCGGCCAGCCCGAGCATCCCCGCCGGGCTAAACATCTCGGCCGGAAGGTCGAGATCGGCCTCCGCCGGCTCAGCGCCCAAGTCATCCTGTTTTGCCTTGCGCGCCATTGTCGTCCCGGTTGTGCGTCAATCGGCATAACTTGCAAGGCCGAGATGAGTTGCCGACGCAACTTCCCCGCGAAAAATCGCTGTCCTACATCGAACTTATCTGGTTCAAGCTTGTCGATGAGTAGCCCCATCGCGCCCGCTTCCGAACCCATCCCCGTCATCTGCGATCTGTGCCGCGCCGCTGGTGAGGCGGGCGAGCAGCCGTTCGCCGACCTTGCCGGCCTCTTGTCGTTCGCGCCCGTGCCGCGCCGTCCCCACGCCAATGGCTGGACGCCTGAGCATCAGCGCGCGTTCATCGCCGCGCTCGCCGCCACCGGCTCGCCCGCCCGCGCCGCGCGGGCACTTGGCAAACACGCGTTCCCGAATTCACAGACTCTGAAACAGCCACGGTCTCCTCGAATCATCCGCTCGCGTCGCCGCCAGTGCTGATCGTGCGGAATGAAGAGCAAGGCAGCTACGGTAGATTCTTGGTCAAGGCAGTTCAAAAGTTGCGTTCCAAAAACGTGCGGCAAATCGCAGTGATTTGTCATGCTGAATCGTACTGGGAGGAATTGGAAACTAGCTTTCAAAAATCCGAGCTTCCCCTGCACGTCATATGCCAGAGGGGAGAAAGGATTGCACCTGATCAGCCCCTAGTCGTGCTAAGTCGCCCGGCATTCATTGGAGGGCAGGAATTCGATGCCGTCGTCTTAGTCGGTCTGGAACAAGGTGTTGTACCTCCGAGGGTCGTCGATAATCCGGCATTGGCCGCCGCCCTAGAGCAACAGGTTCTTAGAGAGGTATATCTTTCAATCTCGCGCTCTAGATTCCGAGTTATCGTTTCACTTAATAGCGGCGCGACGCCCAACGGCGTATTGACCGAAGCCTTGGAAGCCGGCCTCCTCCGCGAAGGCAGTATCGAGTAGCGTCCTGCAACGGTCGCATCCGGGAATGCGCCAGCTCTTCGCCTAAGATCGGGTTAGACCGTCACGCGAGTGAATCGCGTGACGTCGTCGCGCGACGCGCGCTTCGCCGGTCGCAACCGGTCGTTCCGCATCTCTTCGACATAAGTCGCGAATCGTGCCGATCCCGCTCCTGATGCTCGGTAACTCACGGAGAATGACTGCAGGCCATGCCCCCAGCATGGCCCGGCATCATTCTTCCCCCATCCTCAACGCCGCAATAAACGCCTCCTGAGGAATAGAAACGGAGCCATACTCCCGCATCCTTTTCTTCCCCTCCTTCTGCTTCTCCAAAAGCTTCCGTTTCCGCGTCGCGTCACCCCCATAGCATTTCGCCGTCACATCCTTCCGCAGCGCAGCGATCGTCTCCCGCGCAATGACCTTCCCTCCAATGGCCGCTTGGATGGGGATTTTGAACAAATGACGCGGGATCAGTTCCTTCAACCGCTCGCACATGCCCCGCCCCCGCGCTTCGGCGGTGTTGCGGTGGACGATCATGCTCAGCGCGTCGACCAGCTCGCCGTTGACCAAGATGCTCATCTTGACCAGGTAGCCGGGGCGGCTGCCGATGGCGTGGTAATCGAAGCTGGCGTAGCCGCGGCTGATCGATTTCAGGCGGTCGTAAAAGTCGAATACCACTTCATTCAAGGGCAGCTCGTAAGTGAGCAAGGCGCGCGTACTCTGGCCGTGGCCGACGTAGGTCAAATTCTTCTGGATGCCGCGGCGGTCCTGGCACAGCTTGAGCACGCTGCCCAGATAGTCGTCGGGGACGTAGATGGTCGCCTCGATCCACGGTTCCTCGATGCTTTCGATGCGGTTGGGGTCGGGCATGTCGGCGGGGTTGTGGAGGTCGATGATCTGCGCCGCTTCGGTCTTCGAATGGCTGAGGTGGATCTTGTAGACCACGCTCGGGGCCGTCGTGATGAGGTCGAGGTCATACTCGCGCGTCAGCCGCTCCTGGATGATCTCGAGGTGGAGGAGGCCCAAGAAGCCGCAGCGGAAGCCGAAGCCCAGGGCCGCGCTGGTCTCCATCTCGAAGCTGAAACTCGCGTCGTTGAGGCGCAGTTTGTAGAGGCTGTCGCGGAGCTTCTCGAAGTCGGCGGCGTCGGTCGGGAACAGGCCGCAGAACACCACCGGCTGGA
>JBDSNQ010000243.1:0-5698 GCA_039915275.1 Sphingomicrobium sp. | reverse complement strand
CGCCCTCGATTGTCCAGTGGCCGCTGTTGTGGACCCTGGGCGCAATCTCGTTGACCAGCGGCCCGTCGGCGCAGGCAAAGAACTCGACCGTCAGCACGCCGACATGCTCCAGGGCGTCGGCGATGCGGCGGGCGATCGCCTGGGCCTCATCGACCTGGCGCTCGATCGGATCGCCGGCGGGCAGCTCCGAGCGGCGCAGGATGCCGCTTTCGTGGGTGTTGCGGGGGCTGTCCCAGAATGCGCAATCGCCGGCCTCGGTGCGCGCCAGCACGACCGAGAATTCGGCGAGGAAGTCGATTGCGGCTTCGGCGATGCCGGCGGGCGCGCCAATCGTGTCCCATCCCTCATGTGCCTGGGCGGCATCGCGGACCCAGGCCTGGCCCTTGCCGTCATAGCCGAACCGCCGGCTCTTGAGCACGATCGGCAGCCCGAGCGCGACGATCGCCGCCTCGACATCGCCGGGGCCGTCGATCGTCCGCCACGGCGCGACCCGCCCGCCGACGCTGGCGACGAATTCCTTTTCGACGCAACGGTCCTGGGCGATGGCGAGCGAGCGAGCGCCGGGGCGCATCATGGCGCCCAGCGCGGCGAGCGGCGCCACCGGCAAATTCTCGAACTCGTAAGTAACGACATCGACCGCGGCGGCGAATTTGGCCAAGGCGTCGGCGTCGTCGAATGCCGCCCTAGTATGCGCCGCCGCGACCGCCGCCGCGCACGGCGCCTCGTCGGGAGCGAAGATGTGGCAGCGATAGCCAAGCTCAGCCGCCGCCATGGCCAGCATGCGGCCCAACTGGCCGCCGCCGATTATGCCGATGGTGGAACCTGGCGCGACAATCATACAGGCGTTTGGGCGACCGAAGCGGTCTGGGTCTCGCGATAAGCCTCGAGCCTGGCGCCAAGCGCTTCGTCGCTTATGGCAAGGATCGCCGCGGCCAGCAGCGCGGCATTGATCGCGCCGGCCTTGCCAATCGCCAGCGTCCCCACTGGAATGCCGGCCGGCATCTGGACGATCGACAGCAGGCTATCCAAGCCCTTCAAGGCCGCGGTCTCGATCGGTACGCCGAGCACGGGCAGGGAAGTCATCGCGGCGGTCATTCCGGGCAAATGGGCGGCCCCGCCGGCGCCAGCGATGATCAGCTTGAGTCCACGCCCCTTGGCCGCCGCGGCATAGTCGTTGAGCCGCTTGGGCGTCCGGTGGGCCGACACGATTTTCACTTCGTGAGCGACGCCGAGCGCGTCGAGCGTTTCGGCGGCGTGGCGCATCGTCTCCCAATCGGAGTTGCTGCCCATGATGATCCCGACCGGCGGCTCGCTCATCATCATTCCCAATTTCGCACGAAGGCCAATGTCATGAAAAACTCATCACGGCCGTTTAGGTAGATGATCCACAGGGCGCAATCGCCCCGCTTCGGCACGGATTTTCCGAACCGCCGGATTCAAGCTATGGCTCGGACGGGGGAATCGCACTAATTGACCATCATGCCTGATCCGCTTGGAGATATTTCCAGTCCCGAGGAGTTGGCGGCCGAATTCGCGCGGCTGCGGAGCGAAATCGCGCGGCTGCAATCGAAGGTCCAGCAGCTCGACCAGCTCGCCCACCTCGATCCGTTGATCGGTCTGCCTAATCGCCGCGGCTTCATGCGCCATCTCGAAGCGCTGATCGTCCGCGTCCAGCGCTACGGTGACCACGGGGCGATGCTGTTCGTGGATATCGACGGTCTCAAGGTCATCAACGACAGCCACGGCCATTTGGCCGGCGACGAAGCGCTGATTCGCGTTTCGCAGATGCTGGTCAGCGGGGTGCGCAGCGGTGACTGCGTCGCGCGGCTGGGCGGCGACGAATTCGGGATCCTGCTTGAGCATGCCGACGAGGCGATCGCGGCCGAAACCGCGGCTCGGCTGATCGAACACATTGCCGCTTGCGAGTTCACCCATGAGGGCGCGGCCTTGCCGCTGGGCGTGGCGATCGGGGTCGGCCTGATCGCCGCCGATGATGACGCCGAAGCGATTATGGATCGCGCCGACGAGGCGATGTACCGGAAAAAGGCCAACGCGGCCTAAGCGCGTTCCGCCAGATAATAGCGGTCGCGGACGGCAAGATTGTCGGCGAGCTCATAGACGATCGGTTCGCCGGTCGGGATTTCCAGGCTGACGATGGCTTCATCGCTAATGCCGGACAGATGCTTTTCGAGCGCCCGCAGCGAATTGCCGTGGGCCGAGACCATCACCCGCTCGCCGCGGCGCAGCGCGGGCGCAATCTCGGCCTCGTAATAAGGCAGCACGCGGGCGATGGTGTCCTTGAGGCTCTCGGTACGCGGCACGGCGATGCCGGCATAGCGGCGGTCGGCCGCGACGTCGTAAGGGCTGTCGGCCGAAAGCGGCGCCGGGGCGATATCGAACGAGCGGCGCCAGATCTGCACCTGCTCAGCTCCGACCTCAGCGATCATCTCGGCCTTGTTGAGCCCAGTCAGCGCGCCATAGTGGCGCTCATTGAGGCGCCAGTCCTTGGCGACCGGCAGCCACAGGCGGTCCATCTCGGCGAGCGTTAGGTCGAGCGTCCGGATGGCGCGGGTCAGGACGCTGGTGAAGCAGCGGTCGAAGTCGAACCCGCGGTCCTTGAACAATGTGCCCGCAGCGCGCGCCTCGGCGACGCCCTGATCGGTCAAATCGACGTCCCACCAGCCGGTGAAGCGGTTCTCGAGGTTCCACTGGGACTGACCGTGCCGCAGGAGGACCAGGGTCGGCATCAGGCGGCTTTCGGCTTCCCGCTCTTAAGGTCGGGCAGCATCGCGTGGAGCGCATCGAGGCACGCCGCGGCGAGGTATTTCGAACGCTGCGGAGACCAGCCATAGACCGGGTCGGGCAGGTTGAAATTGTCCTTGAACGGCATTTCCAGGGTCATCGACACGCAGCCGAAGCGCTCGGCCAGCTGGGTGGTCGACATCGACATGTTGGCCTGCCCCGGCGGCGGCGTCGCATAGCCCTTGGCGGTCTGGAAATCGGGCGACAGGTTTTGGAGCGTGTCGCTGAACTGCTTGAACAGCGCCGATTGGCGCTCGGTGATCGACGGAATGCCTTCGAAGCCGGCGAGGAAATTGGCCGGGATCGCCTCGTCGCCGTGGATGTCCATGGCGAAGTCGACGCCGCTCTCGTCCATCGCGTTGCGGACCCACAGCACTTCGGGGCTCTGGTCGGCGCTCGGTGCATGCCATTCGCGGTTGAGGTTCACGCCGGCCGCATTGGTGCGCAAATGGCCGCGGCGCGAGCCGTCGGGGTTCATGTTGGGCACGACCCGGAACGTGCACTCGCGCCGCAACACGCGCGAGACCGGATCGTCGGTATCGCACAATTTCTCGAGCGCACCTTCCATCCACCATTCGGCCATGGTCTCGCCGGGATGTTGGCGGGCGTAGAGCCAGACCTTCAACGGGCCGTCGCCGATGGTCAGGCAGTCAATGTCCTGGCCGTCCAATGTCTTGCCGAGCGAGGCGTAGCCGACCCCGTCCTGGCCGGCGATCGCAGTCACCAGATCATGGTGCCGCTCCATCGAATAAGGCGCGAAATAAGCGAGCCACACGCAATCGGTTGGCGGGGTCACGTTGATCGTCAGCACGCCATCGTCGAAGCGGGTGCCCTCGACCCGAACCCACTCCTCGCGGTCGATCGACAGGCACGCCTTATAGTCGGGCCAGCCATTGGGGTAAGCGGAGCCGGCGCAATTGACGATGCGCAAGCTCACCTCGCGCCCGGCGGCCCCGGCGAGGCGAAAGTGAAACCATTGGTAGAAGTCGGACTTGTGGTCCTTGACGATTTCCAGGTCGACCTGGTCGCCGTCCACTTTGACGACGTGGATGTTGCCGGCGTCGAATGCGCTCGAAATCGTAAGTGCCATGAAACCTTCTTGGGAAAGTGGGATGAGTTCGGCTGCCTGATAATGCGGCGGGACTCGCGTGGGAAGCCCCGTGGGGAAACGCGACAACCTGTCTTGCGCAAAGCCTAGCGTCCGGTCACACATTGCCTCGCGAGGGGGCTTGCCGTGACGACCAACGAACAGACCGCACCGCGCCTACGCCAGAACTCCGCATTCGTGATTGGCGCGTCCTCGCTGGGGACGATCTTCGAATGGTATGATTTCTACCTCTACGGGCTGCTGGCGACGATCATCTCGGCGCAATTCTTCTCGGGCGTCAACGAGACCACCGGCTTCATCTTCGCGCTCGCCGCGTTCGCCGCGGGCTTCGCGGTGCGGCCATTTGGGGCGATCTTGTTCGGGCGGATCGGCGACCTCGTCGGGCGCAAGAACACCTTCCTGGTCACCATGGGCATCATGGGCCTGTCGACCTTCCTCGTCGGCCTGCTGCCGAATTACGCGGCGATCGGGGTCGCGGCACCAGTGCTGCTGGTCGTGTTGCGGCTACTCCAGGGGCTCGCGCTGGGTGGCGAATATGGCGGCGCCGCGACCTATGTCGCCGAGCATGCGCCCGACGGAAAGCGCGGGCTGTTCACCAGCTTCATCCAGACCACCGCGACACTGGGCCTGTTCGCGGCGTTGCTGGTGGTGATCGGCATCCGCACCGCGATCGGAGAGGCGGCGTTCGCCGACTGGGGCTGGCGAATTCCGTTCCTCATCTCGATCGTGCTGCTGGCATTGTCGCTGTGGATTCGCCTGCAGCTCGAGGAGAGCCCGGTATTCCAGGAGATGAAGGACGCGGGCGAGGAGTCGAAAGCGCCGCTGACCGAGGCGTTTGCGCGCTGGCCCAATGCGCGGATCGTGATCATCGCCCTGGTCGGGGCGGTCGCGGGGCAGGCGGTGGTATGGTACACTGGCCAGTTCTACGCGCTGTTTTTCCTCGAGAAGACGCTCAAGGTCGACGGCGCCACCACCAACATCCTGATCGCAATCGCATTGGTGCTGGCGACGCCGTTCTTCGTCCTGTTCGGCTGGCTGTCGGACAAGATCGGCCGCAAGCCGATCATCATGGCCGGCTGCGCGCTCGCGGCTTTGACCTATTTCCCGTTGTTCGGAGCGCTGACCCAGGCCGCCAATCCGGCGCTCGCGCGGGCGCAGGCGACGGCTCCGGTCACGGTCCATGCTTTTCCCCAATCTTGCTCGGTGCAGTTCGACCCGATCGGCAGGACCAAGTTCGACCGGTCCGGCTGCGACATCGCCAAGTCGACGCTCGCCGAGGCCGGCATCCCCTATTCGAATGATCCGTCCGGAAACGGACAAGTGACCATCGGCGACCGAACGGTCGAAGTCGGCGAACTCGCAACCTTCGGAAAGCGGCTCTCCGCCGCGGTTGCGGAAGCCGGCTATCCGGCCAAGGCCGATCTGGCGGCGATCGACAAGGTGCGGGTGATCGGGATTCTGTTCCTGCTCGCGCTCTATGTGACGATGGTCTACGGGCCGATCGCGGCGCTGCTGGTCGAGCTGTTCCCGACCCGCATCCGCTACACCTCGATGTCGCTGCCCTATCATATTGGCAACGGCTGGTTCGGCGGCTTCCTGCCGACCACCGCGTTCGCGATGGTCGCCGCGACCGGCGATATCTATTACGGCCTGTGGTACCCGATCGTGGTCGCGCTGGTCACGCTCGCCGCGGGGCTGTTGTTCCTGCCCGAAACCTATCGCCGGCGGCTGGTGGATTGACCCGCGCAGCCGCCCGGCCAGCGCCGGATCGCTGGCGCGGCATCGCGT
>JBDSNQ010000075.1:0-25246 GCA_039915275.1 Sphingomicrobium sp. | reverse complement strand
CAACTTCTACACCGCCACCATCTACAATAAGGGCGCCGAGCTCATTGGCATGTTCCACACCGTGCTGGGGCCTGAAAAATTCCGCGCTGGCACCGACCTCTATTTCGACCGCCACGACGGTGAGGCGGCGACTTGCGACGACTTCGTGAAAGCGCTCGAGGATGCCAGCGGGGTTGATCTGTCGGCGTTCAAGATTTGGTACAGCCAGGCCGGCACCCCCAAGGTGACGGCACGGCTCGACCATGATGCGGCTACGCGCACCGCCACGCTTCATCTCGAGCAAAGCGAGGCCCCGACACCGGGACAGCCGACCAAGCAGCCGATGCCGATCCCGCTCAAGACCGCGCTGATCGACGAGCACGGCGCCGAAGTCGCGCCCGAGCGCCTGATCCTGCTCGACCGAGCGAGCCAGACTGTGACCTTCGACAATGTCGCCACGGCGCCCTTGCTGTCGATCAACCGCGGCTTTTCGGCGCCGGTGATCGTCGACGTCGCCCGCGGGCCCCACGATCTCGAATTGCTCGCGCAACACGACAGCGATTCCTTCTCCCGCTACGAGGCGATGCAGGAATTGATGCTTGGCGGGCTGGTGGCCGCGGCGCGCGGCGAGACGGTCGATCACGCGCCGCTGATCCGCGCCATCGGCAATACGCTCAAATCCAATGCGCTTGACGCCGCCTTCAAGGCCGAGGTGATCCTGCCGCCGTCGGACAGCATCATCGGCGATCGCATGGAGCGGGTCGATCCCGACGCGATCCATGCCGCGCGCGAGCATTTGCGCGCGACCATCGGCGCCGAGCTCCGCAACGATTTGCTCCGCGCGCGGTCAGCCGCCGATGCCCCCGGCGGCGACCTCAGCCCCGACGCCAAGGGCACCCGCCGCCTCAAGAGCATCGCGCTCGGCCTGCTCGCCGCGGGCGATCCGCGCGAGGGAGCTGAACTGGCCAAGGCGCAGTTCGACGCCGCCGACAATATGACCGATCGCCAGGGCGCATTGGTCGTGCTGACGTCGCTCGACGCGCCGCAGCGCGAGGCCGCGCTCAATGCTTTCTACGATCGCTTCAAGGACGATCCGCTGGTGGTCGACAAATGGTTCGCGCTGCAGGCCTCGGCGCAGCGGCCACAGACCATCGACGAGGTCGAGCGCCTCGCCGCGCACCCCGCCTTCACCCTCGCCAACCCCAATCGCCTGCGCTCGCTGGTCGGCACGTTCGCCGGCAACCAATGGGCGTTCCACCATGCATCCGGGCGGGGCTATCGCTTTGTCGCCGACATGATCCTCGCGGCCGACAAGCTGAACCCAAGCATCGCCGCCCGGCTGGTCCCGCCGCTTGGCCGCTGGCAGCGATTCGAGGAGCGCCGCGCCGCCCTGATGCGCGCCGAGCTGGAGCGGATCGTCGCTGCCCCGGGATTATCGAAAGACGTCTACGAGCAAGCGTCCAAGAGCCTGTCCTGAGCGTGCCAAAGGGCCTGGGTTAGCGTTTAGCGCCCGATCCAGCTCGCCGCTTCCAGCGCGACCTGGTTGGCCGCCTGGTTCAATGCCGGACCGACTGACGCCGCATCGCCGCTGGCCGGGACCCGCGCTTCGAACCGCCGCGTTTCCACGCGCGCCCCGCCGTCGGTGGTGAGCGCGCCATCGAAGCGGACGATCACGGCCTGTGCCGCCGCGTCATAGCCGAACTGGAATAATTGCCCGGAGACCACCACGCCAGGATCAAGCGTCGCCTGCTTGGGGTCGAGCACAACGCGGCCAGTGGTCCGCCGCACGGTTTCGGCGAGCAGGTCCTGGAACAAGCGGTCGGGCGTATCGACCCATTGCAGATCCTTGACGTAGGCGACTTCGGTCGGGCTGACCCGCGCCGGAACGCGGATCGTGCGGATTTCCTTGGCGACGATCGGCAGCGAGATGGTCACCGCCTGGCCGGCGCTGGAGGTGCGGGTGGCGTCGGCCGGCATCGGCGCTTCGGAAGTCAGCGTCAGCAACGTCGGCGGGGCCTTGCCGCTGCCCATCAGCCCGCCCAGGCAGGCGCTCAGCGCCATCGCCAGCGCGATCGGCAAAGCAAGACGCAACGGCAGCTTCATCACGGTTTCCTCGGCTTGTAGTCGGGCAGTTTCTGCGGTCCGAGCGAGCCGCCGATCCCGCCTTGCTCGAGCCGCTCGGTGAAGCCGCGCAGCGAGGTTGTCAGCTCGCGCAGGTCGCGCACCATGCGATTGGCTTCGGGCAGCGTCGACTTGGAGAAATTCTGCACGCCGGGGCGGGCGTCGGCGACCATCGCGTCGAGGCTTTCAGCGGCGTGCTGGATCGCGGCGATCGACTTGCGCAAATCCTCGGCGGCCGGCTTGCCTTGCTCGTTGATCAGGCGGTTGCTGCTTTCAGCGAGCAGCCCGACGTTGTGTGCCGCGATCCCGGCCTCGCGCGCCGCGGTGCGGGCGTCCTTCATCGCGTCGGCCAGATCGGGCGCGCGTTCGGCGAGAACCTTGGTCGTGTGGTCGATATTCTCGAGGATGTCGGCGATCGAATTCTGGTTCTTGTCGCTGAGCATTTCGGTCAGCCGCTCGGTCAGCCGCTGGATGCGGTCGATCAGCTCCGGCGCGCTGTTGAGCAACGCCCCCAATCCGCCCGAGCTCGACGGGACGACCGGGCAACCCTGCGGCCCCGGCGTGTTGATCGGCTTGCCGCCCTTGACGGCGCCGGTCAGCTGGATTTCGCTGACGCCGGTGAAGCCGACGCCCTTGATCTCGGCGGTGGTTCCCTGGAGGACCGGGGTTTCATCGTCGACGTTGATCCGCACCCAGACGAACTCTGGGCGGTCGGGAAGCAAGGAGATTTTCTCGATCTGGCCGACCGGCACGCCGGAGAAGCTGACCGTCGAACCCTTGTTCAAGCCGCCGACGGCTTGCGCGAAATAAATGTCGAAGCAGCGTGTCTTGTTGTTCGACAGGCCCGCCAGCCAGACCGCGAACAGCAATAGCCCGGCGAGCATCGCCAGGACTACGGCACCGACCAGAACATGATTGGATCGCGTTTCCATCAGGCCTCAACATGGTCCTTGTAGCTATCTGCTGCGGAGCGGCCGCGCGGCCCGTTAAAATATTCTTGAATCCAAGGGTGATCCAAAGACAATAGTTCCGGAATCGTTCCGACCGCTACCACTTTTTTGTCGGCCAGCACCGCTACCCGGTCGCAGATCGTGTGCAGCGTGTCGAGGTCATGGGTGATCAGGAACACCGTTAGGTCGAGCCGCTGCTGCAATGAACGGATCAATTCGTCGAAGGCGGCGGCCGCGATCGGGTCGAGCCCGGCGGTCGGTTCGTCGAGGAATAACAGCTCGGGATCGAGCGCCAGCGCCCGCGCCAGGCCGGCGCGCTTGCGCATCCCGCCCGACAGTTCGGACGGGAATTTCGGGCCGGCATCGACCTCGAGCCCGCTCATCGCAATCTTGAACGAGGCGATTTCGTCGAGCAGCGGCGGTTTCAGGAACGGGAAATATTCGCGGATCGGGACTTCGACATTCTCGGCCACGCTCAAGGTCGAGAATAAAGCCCCGTTCTGGAACAAGATGCCCCAGCGGCGGCGGATGTTCTTGGCTTCGTCCTCGCTGCGGTCGATCATATTCTCGCCGAGCACGTCGATTTCGCCCGAATCGGGCCGCTGGAGGCCGATGATCGAGCGCATCAGCACTGACTTTCCGGTCCCCGAGCCGCCGACCACGCCAAGGATTTCGCCGCGCCGGACGTCGAGGTCGACGCCGTCGTGGATCACCTGTTCGCCGAAGCTGTTGTGCAGCCCGCGTACGGAAATGATCGGCTTGCCCGTCATTTCCAGCCGATCGAGCTGAAAAACACCGCGAACACCGCGTCGAGCACGATTACCAGGAAGATCGACTGGACGACCGCGGTGGTCGTGCGCATGCCCACTTCCTCGCTATTGCCCTGGACCAGCATACCCTGGAAGCAACCGGCCAGCGCAATGATGAACCCGAACACCGGGGCCTTGATGATGCCGATGTAGAAATCGGTCAGCGGGACCACTTCCTGCAACCGCTGGACATAGGTCAGCGGCGGGATGTCGAGCACCAGCCACACGAAGATGCCGCCGCCCAGAAGCGACATCAGCATCGCGAAGAAAGCCAGCAGCGGCATCATCACTACGGATGCGATCATCCGCGGAATGACCAGCGCCTCGATCGGCGACACGCCGATGGTCCGCATGGCGTCGATTTCCTCGGTGATCTTCATCGTCCCGATCTGCGCCGCGAACGCCGATCCGGAGCGGCCGGCGACCATGATCGCGGTCATCAGCGTGCCCAGTTCGCGGATGGTGATCCGGCCGATCAAATTGATGGTGTAAATCTCGGCGCCGAACTGTTCGAGCTGGACCGCCCCCTGCTGGCCGACGACAACCCCGATTAGGAAACTCATCAGGCCGATTATGCCCAAGGCCCGGACTCCGACCACATCGAACCGCTGGACGATGGCGTTGACCCGGAAGCGCTTGGGCCGCCGGACCAGATTGGCGAAGCCGATCAGGGTAGCGCCGAGGAAGCCGAGCAGCCCGACGAAGGTCTGTCCGAGCTCGGCCAACCACGTCCCGAGTTCGTCGAGCAAATGGACAAAGCCGGTTTCCACCTCGGGGTGGACCTGAACCGGCTTGTCGGCCTCCGCGACCTGCTCGAGCAGGCTGGTTTCGCTGGCGCTGGCGCCGACGATCCTGGCTTTGCGATCACGGATCGCGCGGTGGATGATCCACGCCCCGACGGTGTCCATGCGTTCGATCTTGGAGAGGTCGATGGTCAGCGGGTCGGACAGAGCGTCGATCTCGCGGGCGGTGGTGGCGGCGCGGGTGATCGTGAGCGAGCCGGCGACGCAATAAGTGTCGCCCGCGCCTTGCTCCTCCTGCCGAGAATCCGGGGCAATTTGATCCTTGCCGGTCATTGCCGCGATTTAATGCGCGAATTCGGCCACGTCGGCAAGGGTGGCGGCCCGGTGACTTCCCTGCCGCCGATCCGCCCTTTATGCGCTTGGCCGATGCCCAGCGCACCGCCCTTGTTGTTCGTCCCCGTCGGATCCAGCGCCGCGCGGCTATTCGGGATGTACGCGCGGACGCGCGCCTGCCGCCTGGCAAGCAACGCCGGCTTCGATTGCGCTGACTCCGCCGATCCGGGGCGGGCGATGTTGATCGCAAGTCTCGAATTTGCGTGGGATCCGGCGTGGCTGAAAGCGATCGCGGCGCGGCCCGCGAGCCTGCTCACGCTCGGCGGCAAGCCGGTGCTGGCCCATGTACCGCTCGGCGGCCCGGCGCCGGGCCAAGTGGCCGAAGCGATGGCGCGCGGCGACATGGCGGGGCTCGAGCGGCTCGAGCTGATCGCGGCCGAAACCTTCGAATTGAGCTATGCCGAGCTGCGCAAGCGCGAGCGGCCGTTCGTGATGCTGATCGATCCCGCCAACCCCGAACCGGTCGAGCGCGCCGCCTACGACGCGTCCTACAAGGGCGTGACCGACGCGCTGACGCTCTATCTGTGGCGCCGGCCCGCGTTCCATTTGACCCGCTGGGCGGCCGAGGCCGGCCTGTCGCCCAACATGGTGACCGCCGTAGGCGCATTGCTGTGCCTGCTCGCTTTCTGGCTGTTCTGGGGCGGGCATTATTGGCTCGGCGTGGCTTCGGGTTTCACCTTCATGGTGCTCGACACGGTCGACGGAAAGCTTGCGCGCTGCACCGGCGCCTCGTCCAAATGGGGCAATATCTTCGATCATGGCATCGACCTCATCCACCCGCCCTTCTGGTGGTGGGCGTGGATCCACGGGCTGGCGGCGTACGGCCGGCCATTGGACCCGATCTATTTGGTGATGCTGCTGTGGGCGATCGTCGGCGGCTACGTCGCCCAGCGCCTGATCGAGGGCCTGTTCATGCGCCGCTTCGGCGGCATGCACATCCATGTCTGGCAGCCGATCGACAGCCGCTTCCGGCTGGTCACCGCGCGGCGCAACCCCAATATGGCGATCCTGTTCTTTGCCTTGCTGTTCAGACGTCCCGACACCGGCATCGAGCTGGTGGCGTTGTGGACCATCGTCTCCTTGATTTTCCACGCGGTCCGCCTCGCCCAGGCGACGGTCAAATCGGAGCAAGGCGAGCCGATCACCTCCTGGCTCGCATGAGCAGCTGGACCGCCGTCGTTTTGGCCGGATCACGGCCGGGACAGGATCCATTCGCGCTTAGCCACGGCACCGATCTCAAAGCGTTGATCCCGGTCTCGGGCGAGCCGATGGTGCGCCGCCCGGTGATGACACTGCTGGCGAGCGAACGGATCGCCGCGGTGCGCGTCCTCACCCAGCAGCCGCAGCGGATCGCGGCCGTGCTCCCCGCTGATCCCCGGCTGGAGGTCGAGGCGTCGGGCGACACCATCGCTGCAACGCTCGAAGCGCTGTGCAACGATCCCGCGACTCGATGGCCGCTGCTGGTCACCACCGCCGACCACGCGCTGCTCGACGGCGCCATGATCGACGATTTCTGCAGCCGCGCGGCAGGCGCCGACATCGCCATCGCGGTGGTTGAGCGGCGCGCGTTGCTCAAACGACTGCCGCAGACTCACCGCACCTTGATCCGCTTCAAAGGCGGAGCCTACAGCGGCGCCAATCTGTTCCTGCTCAAATCGCCCAAAGTCGCGCCCGCAATCGCGCTGTGGCGTGTCGTCGAGCAGGACCGCAAGAAAGGCTGGCGCTTGCTCCTGGCGATGGGTCCGTCGCTATTCCTCGGCGCCGCGTTGCGATTGCTGACGCTCGACCAGGCGCTGCAACGCATCGGCCGCAATCTCAACCTCGACATCCGCGCGGTTCAGATGACCAACTCGCTCGCCGCGGTCGATGTCGACAAGCCTGACGACCACCGCTTGGTCGAAGCCATTCTGGAGGCGCGCGCATGAGCGATCTCGCAATCTACGACCTCGACCGCACGGTCACCAAGATCGGCACCTACACGCCGTTCCTGATCCATTGCGCGCTGCGCCGCGCGCCGTGGCGGCTGCTGCTCCTGCCGCTCACCGCCGCATCGATGCTGGGCTATGCGGCCAAAATCATCGACCGCGGCAAGCTTAAGGAAACCAACCACTGGCTGCTGCTCGGCCGGTCGATCCACCCACGCGATTTGAAGCCGCTGGTCGACAGTTTCGCCGACGCCACCGTCGCCCGCAACATCCGCCCCGGCGCGCTAAAAGCCATCGCCCGCGACAAGCAACAAGGCCGCCGCCTGGTCCTCGCCACCGCATCCTACCGCCTCTACGCCGAAGCCATCGCCGAGCGCTTGGGCTTCGACGACGTCATCGGCACCGGCTCGGTGATCGGCCTCGACGAGCGCCTGCGCTCGAGCATCGAGGGCGAAAATGCCTATGGCGACGCCAAATTGCGGATGATCAAGGCGTGGGTCGAGCAATCCGGCCTCACCGGCAAGCACGGCCACGTCCGCTTCTACTCCGACCACGCCTCCGACGCCCCGACCTTCGAGTGGGCCGACGAGCCGGTCGCCGTGAACCCGCACGGCCCGCTGGAACGCCTAGCCAAATCCCGCGGCTGGCCAATCGAGGATTGGGGGTAAGCCGTCATTGCGACGCATGGACCATTGTCCCGAACGTGCAGAGGTGCTTATTCATGGACTCTTCGTACAATGCGTATGGGAGTAACGAACATGCCTCAGTACGTCATCGAGCGTGAAATGCCGGGGGTCGGCCAGCTCGGGGTCGGCGATCTCAAACAGGCTTCGCAGACCTCTTGCTCGGTCCTGCGGGACTTGGGTCCTCAGATTCAGTGGGTGCACAGCTACGTCACCGACAACAAGATCTACTGTATTTACCGTGCACCGAACGAGGATATGATCCGCGAGCATGCCGAACGTGGCGGCTTCCCGGCCAACAAGATCTCGCAAGTCCACACTATGATAGACCCGACAACCGCCGAATAGACGATTCCCTGGCAGCATCTTTTGAGGTTCGAGACTTGCTGCTAAGGCCGTAAACTCAGGCTGAAGGGCGGTATGGCTGACGTTTTTGTCTCCTACGCGCGGTCCGATGAGCCGCTGGCGCAGCAAGTCGCCGACGCCCTACGAGGCGCCGGCTTTCGCGCGTGGCGAGACGACGAGATTCCCGCGCACCGTGCGTATGCGGAGGTTATCGAAGAGCGATTGAAATCGGCGAGCGCGGTGGTCGTGCTGTGGTCGGTCGAAGCGGCCAAGTCGCAATGGGTGCGGGCCGAGGCGGATGCAGCCCGCTCGGCCGGTACCCTCGTCCAGGCAAGCGTCGACGGCAGCATTCCGCCCTTGCCGTTCAATCAGATCCAATGTGCCGATCTCTGCGGCTGGGACGGCGACATCAGCGCGCCGGGCTGGCGCAAGCTCGCCGGGAGTGTGCAAACGCTCGCGCCGCTGGTGCAAGGCCAAGCCGACAGCAAGGCTTCGCGGTTTGCAGGCCGGAAGCTCTCGGTATGTGTTCTGCCGTTTGCGAATATGAGCGGAGATGCCGAGCAGGAATATTTCAGCGACGGCATCAGCGAGGACATCACCACTGACCTGTCAAAAGTTTCGGCATTGGGGGTTGTCGCCAGAAACACGGCATTCACCTTCAAGGGCCAATCGGTCAACGTGTGCGAGGTCGCGCGAAAGCTCGGCGTCAGCCATGTACTCGAGGGCAGTGTCAGGAAAGCCGGTGGCCGGGTTCGGATTAATGCGCAGCTGATCGACGGGGTAACCGGGGACCACGTTTGGGCAGAACGCTATGACCGCGACCTCGACGATATTTTCGCCATTCAAGACGAAATCTCTAAAGCAATCGTTTGTGCCCTCAAACTCAAGCTGCTCCCCGAAGAGAAGAAAGCGATCGAGTCCCGCGGGACGACGAACGCCAACGCATACAAGCTGTATCTGCTTGCACGACAATATTGGGTGACCGGCAATTACGGCGACATTCGCCGTGAGGAACGGGTGATGCGGATTTGTTGCCGCTCGGTCGAGCTCGACCCCCGGTATGCGCAAGCCTGGGCGCTGCTAGCCATGGCGCAGTCCAACTTACGGTATGGTTTCGGGTGCCAGGTCGATGACGGCGTCGCGGCTGCCAACGCGGCGCTTTCGATCGATCCAAGCATCGGCGGGGCTTACTGCCCAATGGTCAGGCGTCTTGAGGAAAAGCAACTTTACGCCGATGCCGACGCCCAAATGGAGAAGGCCCTTCGGCGCGATCCGGAATCCTGGGAAGTAAACAAGGAAGCTGCACGCGTTTACCTGCGCCGTGGCGATGTCGAGAAGGCAACGCGCCACTTCGAAAAGGCCATCTCGGTCATGGAATCGGACGTGCACGCCTGGGCCATGCTGGTGACCTGCTATTGTTCCCTGGGCAATGTTGAGGGCCAACGCGAGGCCGCCAAGATGGCGGTGGCGCAAGCCGAAAAGATTTTGGCGCAAGACCCTAGTAACGGAGCGGCGTTGAGCTTCGGGGCTGGCGGCCTCGCCGCACTGGGCCAGATCGACAACGCCAAGGAATGGATGGAACGGGCGATGCTTATCGACGCCGACAACCTCGATATGCGTTATAACTTCGCCTGTGTGCTCGCCGCTTATCTCGACGATAAGGAAACCGCGCTTCGACTCCTGGATCGTAACTTTGCAACAGTTGGCGGATACCAGATCAGGATCGCCGAAACTGATCCGGATCTCGATTCCCTTCGTGGCGACCCACGTTTTCAGAAGATGCTGTCCGGCGCGAAGAGGCGGCTGGGAATTGCGGATGACACCGGGGCCGAACAGGCGGCCGCGGAGTAGGGGCCGGTCAAGCCCGCGCCGCACCCTGCCAAGCCTCCCTCCTGACATAACTCGCGGCCATCGGCAGCCCCGCTAAACCGCCCTGAGCGCGTTCTCGAAATCGGCGATGAGGTCGTCGGCGTCTTCGACTCCGATCGAGATGCGGACCAGATTGTCGGTGATGCCCAGCGCCTGCTTGCGCTCGTCGGGGACTGACAAATGGGTCATCGCGGCCGGCGCGCTGGCCAGGGTCTCGGTGCCGCCCAAACTCACCGCCAGATGGGCGATGGTCAGTGCGTCCAAAAACGCGAACGCTTCGCGCTCGCCGCCTTTCAAATAGAGCGAGAAGGTCGAGCCGGCGCCGCTGCAATGGCGCTTGAAGATATCCGCCTGGCGCGACCCTTCCTCAAGGAAACCGAGATAACCGACGGTCTCGACCTTGGGGTGATCGCGCAAATACGCGCACACCTTGGCGGCATTTTCGCCGGCGCGGTCCATGCGCAGTTCAAGCGTCTCCAGGCTCCTCAGCAGCATCCACGCGGTGTTGGGGTCGAGGATCGTGCCGATGGTGTTGCGCAGCATCTGGATGCGGTTGATCAGCGCCTTGTTGCCGACGATCCCGCCGGCCACCAGGTCGCTGTGCCCGCCGGCATATTTGGTCAGGCTGTAGACGCTCAAATCCGCGCCCTGCGCCAGCGGCTTGGCCCACAGCGGCCCGAGGAAGGTATTGTCGATCGCGATCGGCGGTCGCTCACTGGGCCCGAACGCGGCATCGCGCGCCGCCGACACCGCCTCGACATCGACCAAGGCGTTGGTCGGGTTGGCCGGGCTTTCGAGGTAGATCAAAGACACCCGCCCCTTGGCCTTGGCGGCGGCGATCACGGCGTCGATGTCCGCGCGCGTCGCGCCCGCCGGGAAGTCGAGCCAGCTGATCCCGAAGCGCCCGAGGATCTTGTTGATCAGCGTCTCGGTCGCGGCATAGAGCGGCCCCGAATGGACGATCACGTCGCCCGGCTGGACGAAGGTCAGGAGCAGCGTGGCGATGGCCGACATTCCGCTCGAGAAGGTCAGCGCGTCCTCGCCATCCTCCCACAGCTTGAGCCGCTCTTCGAGGATTTCCTGGTTGGGGCCGTTGAAGCGCGAATATACCAGACCCTCGGCGCCGCCCGGGCGCTTACCGGTGATGCCCTCGAAGAATCTCTTCCCGTGCGCCGCGGTCTCGAACACGAAGGTCGAGGTGAGGAAGATCGGCGGCTTCAGACTGCCTTCGCTCAAGGCGGGGTCGAAGCCATGACCCATCATCAGCGTCGACGGGCTCAATTTGTGGTTGCCGATCATGGTCGGGGAAGGCTTGGGCTTGCGCCGCGTGGTCGCGCCGCTCGGTTCATCCTGGGTTGGCAAAATCGGTCTCCTGTACGAAGCTCCCCTTAGACCCAGTCCCGCCGCCGCGGCTAGGACCGTGTCCCGGCGCGGTCAACTATTGCGCGACGGCGATGCAGCTCAGCTGCCGGCCGTAATCGGCCTCGCCGCGGTGGGTCGCGCGGCGGTAACTGAAGAAGCGCGCCGGATCAGCATAAGTGTCGAGCCCGAGCGCCTCGACGCTGGCGATCCCGGCCGCCTCCAGCCGCGCGACGACATAGGCCTCAAGGTCGAAATGCGGCTTGGCCGACCCTGTGACGAAGAATCGATCGTTACTTGAATCCTGGTCGAGGAAGCGCATCCGGAACGCCTCGTCGACTTCATACGACGCCCGCCCGATGCACGGGCCGACCGCGGCGGCGATTCGTTCGCGCCGCGCGCCTAGCGCCTCCATCGCGGCAATCACTGAGTCGGTCACACCGGCGAGCGCGCCGCGCCACCCGGCATGCGCCGCTCCAACCACGCCAGCCTCGGCATCGGCCAGCAGCACCGGCGCGCAATCCGCGGTGAGAATGCCGAGCAGCAGATTGGGCCGGTCGGTGACCATGGCGTCGGCGCGGGGCCGCTCATCTTGCGCCCACGGGCGTTCAACCGCGACGACATCGGCTGAATGGACCTGATGGACCGTCGCCAACTCCGCTCCCGGCAGCACGGCGGCAATCGCCAGCCGGCGATTCTGCGCAATCGCGGCGCGGTTGTCGCCGCTGCCATAGCCGACGTTGAGGCCCTCAAGCTCACCCACGGACACGCCACCGCGCCGCCCGAGAAAGCCGTGCGGGATCGCCGTCAAATTCGCCGCGCGAATAACTTCGACCGTCACAAGCCAAGTCGCATGATGATGTCGTCGTCGGCGTGATTGCCGACCATGAATTTGACCGGCCCGATTTCCTCAAATCCGTAGCGCGCGTAGAAGCGCCGCGCCCGGTGGTTGTCGGTGAACACCGAGAGATAGAGCGCGTCGGCGCCGCCGCCGCGCGCCTCGGCCAGCAGCCAGTCCATCAGCTCTCGCGCCGCGCCAGAGCCGTGCCATGGCTTGAGGAAATACAATTGCCTGAGCTCAACTGCCTTGCCCGGCGTCTCGACTGGAAGCCGGAGCGGCCCGAGCTTGATAAAGCCGGCAAGCGCATCGCCATCCTCGACCAGCCGGACCGCGAACTCGTCGCTTTCGAGCTGCTCGTGCCAATGCTCAGGCGTGTGCCCGTTGAGGAACAGCGCCAGATCCTCCGGCTGGTAGAGATGGCCGAACGTATTGCGGAAGCAAGTGTGAAACACAGCGACCAGGCGCTCCGCATCTTCGGGCCCCGCCATCCGATAGCGCAGGGTCATGGCGCGAATCCCGCCGGTGCCGGCCAGTTTGGCGCCCAAATCGCCATCACCTTGAACAGCTCGCCCATCGCCTCGGGATCGCACAACCGAGCCAATTCCGCTCCGACCGCATCCGCCCGGTCCGGATGAGTCTCGCAAAGCGCGGCGGCGCGGGCGCGGATTCCGAGCCGTTGGAGCCATTCGCTTTGGCTCACCAAGCGACTGACCTGGACGTTGCCGACCGACGCCGCCTTGGCCAGCGCCTCAAAGTCGACATGGGCGGTCAAATCCTGCTCGCCCGGATCGGCCAGCACGTCGGCATAACGATGGCCACGGACCGCCTGCAAGGTCTCGCCCAGGCGCGATCTGGCGTGACCATAATCGATCACCAGCGCGACCCCGCCGCGCATGTTGAGTTGCGCGCCGATTTCCCAGGCGGCGGCGTCCCGGGCCGGCGAATCTTCGCGAATCGCGCCATTCACGTCGAACTCCAGCCGATCGCCTTCGAACAGGATCCGGCGCTCCCTTGCGCCAACCCATTGGCGGATCGGCAGCGCGTCGAAGAATTCGTTGGCGACCAGCAGCAGCGGCCCCCCTTCGGGGACACTAACCAGGCTGTCATGCCAATGTGCATCCGGGTGCCGCTGCCGCTGGGCGTCGCGCAGCAGCGGGCTGGTCTCGACGAAATGCACTTCGCCCGCGAACCCGGCCTGGCGCAGCACCCGCAGCGCATCGGCGGCGAGCGTGCCGCGACCCGGCCCCAGCTCGATATAGGCCGCGTTTGCCGGTGCGCCGCTGCGCAGCCAGCAGTCGGCCAGCGCGCCGCCGACGATTTCACCGAACATCTGGCTGATCTCCGGCGCCGTGGTGAAATCACCCGCCGCTCCCAGTGGATCGCGAGTCGCATAATAAAGCGCGTTGGACAGGCACATATACTGCTCGACGCTGATCAGGCCTTGCTCGCGAATCATCGCCACAAGCTGGTCGCGAAAAGCGCTCAGGCGACGCTCGCATTGCCCACGGTCGGCTCGACCCGCACCCGCCGCCGCGTGGCCGTCAGCATCAGGTAAAGCCCTCCGGCGATCATCGGCAAGGACAGCCATTGCCCCATATGCAGCCCGGTCGCGGCGGCGAAGCCGGCGAGCTGGGAGTCCGGTTCGCGCACATATTCAAGGCCGAAGCGGAAGCAGCCGTAGAAGAAGATGAAAGCGCCGACGAGCTTGCCCGGCTGATAGCGCGCGTCGGTCTTCCAGAACATCAGCCACAGGATCGCGAACAGCACCAGGCCTTCCAGGCCAGCTTCGTACAATTGGCTCGGGTGCCGCGGCGGCCCGAGAATCATGATGCCGTTCATCTCTTCGGGAAAGCGAACCGCCCACGCAACGCTGGTCGGCGCTCCCCACAATTCATGGTTCACGAAGTTCGCCAGCCGGCCGAAGAACAGGCCGAACGGCACGCAGCAGGCGACATAGTCGTGGATCCTCAGCCACGGCAATTTCTCCTTGCGCGCAAGGTAGATAATGCCGAGCGAGGTGCCGATGACGCCGCCGTGGAACGACATGCCGCCATCCCACAGCTTCAATATGTCGATCGGGTGCTGCAGGTAATAAGCGAGGTTGTAAAACAGGACGTAGCCGATTCGGCCGCCGAAGATGATGCCCAGCGCGGCGTAAAAGACGAGGTCGTCGGCGTGGCGGCTGGCCATCGGCGCGCCGGGTTGCTTGAGCAGCTTCAGCAAATACCAATAGCCGATGAAAATGCCGGCCAGATAGGCGAGACTGTACCAGCGCAGCTCGAACAGGCCGAGGTTGAGCGCGACCGGCGACAGGTGCAGGTCGGTCCACGCGATCGCGGTGTCGGGATTGGCAGTTTGCAAGGACTTCCCCCTTGAGGTTCTGCGCCTCATAAGATGGGCTGCCGCAAAGGGCAAAAGGAGAGCAGGCCTTATATGCCGAGCGAACTCGACATCCAGTTTGACGAAATGCTTGGCAGCCTCACCGGTCCCGGCGGGCGGATGGTCATCGGCCACGACGATCAGGGCCGCGCCATCGTCACCAACTTCCCGGCGACGGTGCCTGAGCTGCTGCGAACCTTCTGCTCGCTCTACCCCGACCGCGAGGCCGTGGTCGCGGGGGACGAGCGTTTCAGCTTCCCCGATCTCGACTCATGGTCGGAGCGGCTCGCTTTGGGGCTGGCCGAGCGCGGCATCGGCAAGGGCGACCGGGTCGGCATTGCCATGCGCAACTGCCCGAGCTGGATCGTCGCCTACATGGGAATCATGAAGGCGGGTGCGGTCGCGGTCCTGCTCAACGGCTGGTGGCAGAGCCATGAGCTCGAGCATTCGATGCGACTGGTCGAGCCCCGGCTGGTGATCGCCGACGGCCCGCGCGCCAAGCGCATCGAGAGCGTCTGCGGCACGTGCGAGATTGTCTGCCTCGAGATCGAACAGCCGCTGGCGATTGCGCTCGCTCCCTTGCTTCCCGCCCCGGGCTCGGACATCGAGTTGCCCACCGTCGCGCCCGAAGACGATGCGACGATCCTGTTCACGTCCGGTTCGACCGGCGAAGCCAAGGGAGCGCTGTCGACTCACCGCGCGGTGACCAGTGCTACCTACACTTACGCCAGCGGCTTGATGACGCTGCTCGGCCTGTTGACCGAGGAAGGGCGCCCGCCGGCGACCCCGCGCACCTTGCTCAGCGTGCCCTTGTTTCATGTCACCGGCGAGGTGCCGGTCATGCTCAACAGCTTTGTCGTCGGGCGCTGCATGGTGGTCATGCCCAAGTGGGATGCCACCGAAGCGCTGCGCCTGATCGAGCAAGAGAAGATCACTTACTTCGTCGGCGTCCCGACCATGAGCCTGGAACTGATGAACCATCCCGACCGGCACACTTTTGACCTGTCGTCGATGACCGATGTCACCGCCGGCGGCGCGCCGCGGCCGGTCAGCCATGTCGAGCGGCTGCAGCAGGAGTTTCCGCACGCCCGGCCGGCGCTCGGCTATGGCCTCACCGAAACCAACGCCGTCGGCTGCAGCAATTTCTGGGGCGGCTATGCGGCCAAGCCCGCCTCGACCGGGCGACCGCAGAAACCGATGGTCGAAATCGCCATTCTCGGCGCCAATGACACGCATTTACCCGCGGGGGAACGCGGCGAGGTCGCCATCCGCGCCGCCGCCAACATCAAGGGCTATTGGCGCAATCCCGCCGCGACCGATCGGTTGTTCACGGCCGACGGCTACATCCGCACCGGCGACATCGGCTACCTCGACGAGGACAATTATCTGTTCATCGTCGATAGGAAGAAGGACATCATCATCCGCGGCGGCGAGAATATCTCCGCGGCCGAGGTCGAAGCTGCTTGCTATGCCTGTCCCGACGTCGCCGAAGCCTCGGTGTTCGGGATCGCCGACGACCGGCTCGGCGAGGTTCCGCTGGCGATCATCCATGTGAAATCGGGCAGCGGCCTCGACGAAGCCGGTTTGCGGGCGTTTCTTGTCGCGCGCCTCGCCGCGTTCAAGGTGCCGGGCAAGATGATTTTCTCGGCTGAGCCGCTGCCGCGCCTCGGCACTGGCAAGATCGACCGGGTCGCGCTCAAGGCCCAGTACGCGGGTTGAATCAGGTGCTGGCTTCAATCGACCGGCGAACGCTGTTGATCGGCGGCGGCCTCGGCATTGGCCTGGTGGTCTGGTTTGTCGCCTGGCCGCGCCATCTCGCCAGCGATCTCGCGACGCGCAAGGGCGAACAGGCGTTCGGCGCTTTCCTCAAGGTCGGCCGCGACGGGCGGGTGACGGTCGCGGTGCCGCAGGTCGAAACCGGGCAGGGGGTGTGGACCGCGCTGCCGCAAATCGTCGCCGATGAATTGGGCGCGGCGTGGGAGACGGTAGCGGTCGAGCCCGCGCCGCTCGCACCGGGCTACGCCAATCCGCTGATTGGCGATCAGCCGATGCGCATGACCGCCGGGTCGACGTCGATCCGCGCATTCGAGATGCCGCTGCGCCGCGCCGGCGCGACCGCTCGCGAGATGCTGATCGCCGCCGCCGCCGAGCGCTGGGACGTGAGCGCGCGCGAATGCGAAGCCGCCGACGGTTTCGTCTTGCACAAGGACCGGACTTTCTCCTTTGCCGAACTCGCCGAGGAAGCCGCCCACCGGCATCCACCATCGAACCCGATGCTGCGGACTTCGGCCAAGGCGCGATTGACCGGCCAGCCGCTGCCGCGCCTCGATTTGCCGGCCAAGAGTGACGGCAGTTTCCGCTTCGCCGCCGACGTGCGCTTGCCCGACATGCTGTTCGCCTCGGCCCGCGTCGCCCCGCCTGGCGGCCGCCTGACCGGCTTCTCGCGACAGAAGGCTGCGAAGTTTATCGTGCGAAACCAATGGCTTGCAGTTATAGCCGAAAATTGGTGGGCCGCCGAGCAAATCCTACACGCTGCAAACCCCCATTTCTCCGCTCCGGAATCGCCATCGCGCGATGCGATTCTTATCATGCACCAGCAACTCCTCGACTCGGGCGACGCCGAGTCCTTTTTCTCTCGCGGCGATTATGATTCGGCGGTCGAAGATTCTCGCCCATTGGCGGCAATTTATTGGGTCGCTCCAGCGCAGCATCTCGGGCTCGAACCGCTCACCGCCACGGCGCGTTTCAGCGGCGATCATCTCGAAGTCTGGGCACCAACCCAGGCCCCAGATTTCGCCCGCGCCGCAGCCGTCGCAGCGGCCGGAAAGTTCGCGGCAAATGTCACGCTCTATCCGATGCCGGTCGGAGACTCCGGCGGGAGATCTCTCGAGGCTGACGCCATCCCGATTGCGGTCGAGCTGGCGCGCAAACTCAAACGGCCAGTCCAGCTCAGCCTGTCGCCCAGCGTCAGCCAGAACCACGACCGCGTCGCGCCGGCGGCATTGGCCACGATGACCGCGCTGCCCGGCGCCGGCGGCATCACCGCCGCATGGAAAATGCGCGTCGTCACCAGCGACGGCTTCGGCTCCGCGATCCGCCGCCTCGCCGGCGGGGACGCCTCGGACAAGCTCGGCAAGACCGCACTCGACGCCGCCATTCCGCCCTACGCGATTCCCGACGTCAGCATCGACGCCGTGTCAGCGAAGTCACTGTTCCCAACCGGCTACATGCGCGGCCACCCGCAGTGCGCCATGACCTTCTTCACCGAGAGCTTCATTGATGAAATGGCCCATGCCGCGGGTCTCGAACCGCTGGCGTTCCGGACGACCTTGCTCGGTGGCAATCCCCGGCTGGCGCGTTGCATCCAGGCCGCGGCGTCGAACGGCGGCTGGGACGGCGGCGCGCGCGGCAGCACGCTCGGGCTCGCCGCTTGCTCGGCGTTCGGGTCGCACATCGGCCTGCTGGCGAACGCGACCATCGGCGCCGACCAGACGGTCGAGGTTCATCGGCTGGTCGCCGCGGTCGATTGCGGCCGGATCGTCAACCCGCAATTGGTCCACCAGCAGATCGAGGGCGGGCTGATCTGGGCGCTCGGGCTGGCCAATGTTCGCGAGCCCGATTGGGCCGCCGGCATGCCGCGCTCCCGTCCGCTTGGCGCGATCGGCTTGCCGCGAATCGCGCGCATGCCCGAAATCCGGGTCGACCTCATTCCGAGCAACGCACCTCCGGGCGGAGTCAGCGGCCTCGGCGTCGCGGTGCTCGCGCCGGCCGTCGCCAACGCGATCTATGCCGCAACCGGCAAGCGCTTGCGCAGCCTGCCGTTCGACCCGATGGCGGCGGCATGATCGCCCCGCCCAATCATCCGCCGATCAAGCCGCCGCGCATCGGCGTGCTGCTGATCAATCTCGGCACGCCCGACGCGCCCGAGCCGGGAGCGGTGCGGCGTTACCTCGCCGAGTTCCTGACCGATCCCCGCGTGATCGAGATCCCGGCCTGGCTGTGGCGGCCGATCCTCCACGGAATCGTCTTGCGAACGCGGCCGGCCAAGTCGGCCCACGCCTATCGCCAGGTGTGGACCGAGGAAGGATCGCCGCTGGCCGCGATCACCCGCCGACAGGCGCAGGCGCTGCAGAAATTGCTCGGCGATGAGATCATCGTCGATCATGCGATGCGTTACGGCAATCCCGGCATCGCCGGCGCCATCGAGCGTATGACCGCCGCCGGCTGCACGCGCATTCTCGCCGCGTCGCTCTATCCGCAATATTGCGCGGCGACGACCGCCAGCGCCAACGACGCATTGTTCGCGGCGGTCGCGGCGATGCGCTGGCAGCCGGCGCTGCGCACGCTGCCGCCCTATCATGACGACCCGCTGTACATCGAAGCGTTGCGCGCCAGCCTCAGCCGCCAACTCGACGCACTCGACTTCGAACCGCAGCGCGTCCTGTTGAGTTTTCACGGCATGCCGCAGCGGACGCTCGAACTCGGCGATCCATACCATTGCCACTGTCAGAAGACCGCGCGGTTGCTGGGCGATGCGCTTGGCCGTCCGGTCGACATCGCTTTTCAATCGCGCTTCGGCCGCGCCCAATGGCTGCAGCCGGCAACGGATGCGACGCTCGCTGCTTATCCAGGCCAAGGCGTCCAGCGAATCGCCATCGCCGCGCCCGGCTTTTCGGCCGATTGCCTCGAAACGCTGGAGGAGCTTGGCATCCGCGGCCGCGACTCCTTTCTCGCCGCCGGCGGCACGCATTTCGCGCGGCTGGATTGCCTCAACGATTCGCCCGAAGGCATGACCATGCTGGAGCGTCTGGCGCTGCGCGAACTTGAAGGATGGCGTTCACCGACCTAAGCGCGTCGGCTTCAGGATTGGGAGATAGGTCATGGCTCGAGTGGCGATTGTCACCGGCGGCACGCGCGGCATCGGCGAAGCGATCAGCATCGCGCTCAAAGACATGGGCATGCAGGTTGCGGCCAATTACGCCGGCAATGAGGAACGCGCGCGCGAATTCAGCGACCGCACCGGCATCGCCAGCTTCAAATGGGACGTCGCCGATTTCGACGCCTGCCGCGAGGGCGTGGCCAAGGTCGAAGCTGAGTTCGGTCCAGTCGATGTTCTCGTCAACAACGCCGGCATTACTCGCGACGCGACGATGAAGCGGATGGACCGCGCCAAGTGGAGCGAGGTCATCGACGTGAATCTCGGCGGCGTCTTCAACATGGCCAAGGCAGTGTTCGAAGGGATGCAGGAGCGCAAATACGGCCGCATCGTCAACATCGGCTCGATCAACGGCCAGGCGGGCCAGTACGGCCAGGTCAATTACGCCGCCGCCAAGTCGGGCATCCACGGCTTCACCAAGGCGCTGGCACAGGAGGGCGCGCGCGCCGGCGTGACCGTCAACGCCATCGCGCCGGGCTATATCGATACCGACATGGTCGCCGCGGTGCCCGAGGACGTGCTGGCCAAGATCGTCGCCGGGATCCCGGTCAAGCGCCTCGGCCAGGCGAGCGAGATTGCGCGCGGCGTCGCCTTCCTGGTCGACGAGCAAGGCGGCTTCATCACCGGGTCGACGCTGTCGATCAACGGCGGGCAGCACATGTATTGAGATGACGACCGTTGGTTACGCGCCGCCTGTCAAACGCTCGGTCCTGATCGCCGGGCATCCGACCTCGATCAGCCTCGAGCCGATCTTCTGGCATGCGTTGGAAATCGCCGCGGGAGAAAGCGGCCGGCCGGTCAATGCGCTGGTTGCAGAGATCGATGCCGCGCGGATTGAGGTAAAATCCGCGCCGAACCTGACGTCCTCCATTCGCCAGTGGTTATTCGCCCGCGCGCTCAGCGGCTGACCGGATCGCCCGGGCAAATTGCGCGCCAGCTTCCGGCGCACGATCCAGGAACAGGGCCGGCTCGATCAGTTCCAGCTCCATGACCAGGAGCTCGCCTGACGCGCCGACCACCATGTCCACCCGCGCGTAGCTCGACGGCGCCGGGGCGGCGGCCAAAGCGGCGCGGGCCAGTGCCTCCGAGCCGGGGGGCGGATCGCAGCGGTGGATGATCCCGCCATATTCCGGCTGGACCCGGAATTCGCCGCTTCTGGGAACCTTGCTCAGCGTATGGCTCAACTGGCCGTCGAACAGGATCAGCGAATATTCGCCCTCAACCAGGATTCCGGCCACCCACGGCTGGACCATCATCCGCCATCCCCGCACGCTTTCGGGAAAGGCGTCGCCGTCCTTCAGGCGGAAGGTGCCGTAAGCGCTCGCCGAAACGGGCGGTTTCACGACCAGCTCGTTGCAGTTGAAGTGCGCCCTGGCATAAGCGAGAGCCTGCTCGTCGAGGTGATCCACCGCAATTGTCGGGACCGTCGCAATGCCCGCCTCGCCGAGCTCTGCCAGATAGGCTTTGTCGCTATTCCACCGCAGCAGCGGCACCGGGTTGGCGACGGGGATTTGCTCGCGTTCGAGCCGATCAAGCAAGGCCAGCCACTCGGCGTATCGCTGGTGATAACCCCAGGCGACCAGAGGCATGACGAGGTCGAAGTGCGAGTGGTCGCGCGGGTCGGTCCACGGCACCGGCTCGACGGTCATACCGGCGGCAATCAGCGCGTCGGCCTCGGCATCATACGCCCACCTCCACTCCGCCGGATAGTGCGGATCGGGAACCAGGAAAGCGACTCGCACTCGTTAGCGGGCCAGGAGGATCCGGGCCTGGTTGGCAATCTGCGCCAGCATCGGCGCGCTGACCAGGCCCTCTGCTCGCGCCCGCGTCAGCAGCTGGCGGAATTGCGCGATCCGCGGTCCCTGGCTGGCGACCCATTGCTCGACCGCCGTATCGGGGTGGCTCGAGCGGCGCTGGGCGAGGAAGTCGATGCGCAATTGCTCGAAATCGCGCGCCAGTCCGGCGGTGAGCAGCCGCTCCCATTGATTGCTCGGCACAAACCGCGCGACCTGCTGCTGCGCCCAATCGAGCCCGAGCGCTTCACCGAGCTTGGTGTAGGCGCTGGTCAGCGCCAGTTCGTCGACCTTGCGGCGCGCCGCCAGAGCGGCGATTCCGAACACGCCGTCCAGTTCGAACAGGCGCACCAGGCCACGGACGATGTCCTCGCTGGCGCCGAGCCCGAGCAGCCGATCGCGCCGGGTGGCGGCTTCATTGCGCACCTCGACCCGGATCAGTTTGGTGGCGGCGGTGGCGATCTTGCGCACGCCGGGCTCGAGCAGCTTGCACAAAGCGCTGACCCGCGTCTCGCCGCCAGTTGAGCGCAGAATGTCGGACAGATGCGAACGGATGCTGCTGGCGGCAATCGAAAACAGCTCGATGCGGACGGTTTCGGGCAGCGGCTCGCGGTCGATCTGGGCCCACAATTTGTCGAGGTCGAGCAAGCGTTCGGCGACCAGGAAGGCCGAAATTACCTGCCCCAGCGAAGCGCCTTCCTCCTCGGTCAAGTCGAGCGCCACGCTCGGTCCAAGGCGATTGACGAAACGGTTGGCGGCTTTGGTGCCGAGAATCTCGTGGCGCAGGCGGTGCGCCCGAATCGCCTCGGCGTGGCGTTTGCGCATTGGCTTGGGAAAGGCCTCGAACAATTGCGGCTCGAGCAATTTGTCGTCGGCAAGGTGGAGCAGGTCGGCCGAATCCTCGAGCGCAATCTTGGACAGCGACAGCAAGACAGCGAGCTCGGGCCGGGTCAGCCCGCGGCCCTCCTGGACCCGGCGCAGCAATTCCTCGCTGCTCGCCAGTCCCTCGACCTTGCGATCCAGGCGCCCGGCCGCTTCGAGCAATTCGATCGTTCGGACAAAGCCCGGCACGGCCACGGCGCCGCCGCTTTCGGCAATCGACAAAGCGAGGCTCTGCAGGCGATTGTCCTCGAGCACGATGTCGGCGACCTCGTCGGTCATCCGCGCCAGCAGCGAGTTGCGCTTGGTCTCGGACAATCGCCCGTCGCGCAACTCGCGATTGAGCGGGATCTTGATGTTGACCTCATTGTCCGAGCAATCGACGCCCGCGCTATTGTCGATGAAGTCGGTGTTGATACGCCCACCTTGGTCGGCGAATTCAATTCTGCCGGCCTGGGTGATCGCCAAATTGGCGCCTTCGCCGATGACCTTGGCGCGCAGTTCGCCGGCATTGGCCCGCAGCGTATCATTGGCCGGGTCACCGACTTCGATATTCGATTGGCTCGATGCTTTGACGTAGGTGCCGATCCCGCCAAACCAGATTAGGTCGACCGGGGCCTTGAGGATCGCGTTGATCAGCGTCGCCGGGTCGACGTTGACGGCGTCGATGCCGAGCGCCAGCCGCTCCTGCTTCGACAGATGAATCGATTTCTGGCTGCGCGAATAGATGCAGCCGCCGGCCGACAACACCGAACGGTCATAGTCGTCCCAACTCGACCGTGGCAGGTCGAACAGCCGCTTGCGCTCGGTCCAGCTGCGTTGCGGATCGGGGTTGGGATCGATGAAGATGTGGCGGTGGTCGAAGGCCGCGACCAGCCGAATCGTCTTCGACAGCAGCATCCCGTTGCCGAATACGTCGCCCGACATGTCGCCGCAGCCGACGACCGAGACCGGATCCGACTGCACGTCGGTGCCGAGCTCGAGAAAATGGCGCTGCACCGATATCCACGCACCGCGCGCGGTAATGCCCATCACCTTGTGGTCGTAGCCATTCGATCCGCCGCTGGCGAAGGCATCGCCGAGCCAGAATCCGCGTTCGAGCGCAATCGCGTTGGCGATGTCGGAGAATGTCGCGGTGCCCTTGTCGGCGGCGACCACGAAATAGGGATCGTCATCGTCGTGAATGACGACGTCGCGGGGATGCACCGGCTTGTCGTCGACAAGGTTGTCAGTGATCGACAGCAGCGAGCGGATGAAGATGCGATAGCTCTCGGTACCCTCCGCCAGCCAGGCGTCGCGCCGGGCCGCCGGCGGCAGCTGTTTGGGATAAAAGCCGCCCTTGGCGCCGGTCGGAACGATGACCGCATTCTTGACCATCTGGGCCTTCATCAGGCCGAGGACCTCGGTGCGGAAATCGTCGCGGCGGTCGGACCAGCGCAGACCGCCGCGGGCGACCGGCCCGCCGCGCAGGTGAATGCCCTCGACGCGCGGCGAATAGACCCAGATCTCGCGCCACGGCACCGGGGCCGGAAGCCCCGGGACAAGCGACGAATCGATCTTGAACGCGACGGCCTCGTGCGCCGCTTCTGAGAAAGCGTTGGTGCGGACCATCGCCTCGACCAGCGACCGCAGCCGGCGCAGGATGCGGTCGTCATCGATCGAGCGCACCCGCGACAGTGCGTCGTCGAACTTTTCGCGCTGCTTGTTGCTTTGCGCCCTACGCTTGGCGCTTGCCGCCGGATCATGGGCGGCGACGAACAATTCGATCAGCGCGGCGGTCGCCTTGGGCGCACGGCGCAGGGCATCGACTACCGTGACCAGCCCGAATGCGCTCCCGGTTTGCCGCAGATAGCGGAACCACGACCTGAGCCACATCACCGGCCGGGCACCGAGGCCGACGAACAAAGTCAGCTGGTTGAACTCGTCATCCTCCGACGCGCCGCTCAACACGCAGGCGATCGCATCTTCGATCTCGCCAGCGCGGGCGATGATCGCGTCCAGATTGGCTTCACTGCCGATCTCCAGCCGGAAATCGTGGACAAAGCCGAGCGAACCGCCGCCGAAAGCCGTCGGCATTTCCTCGAGCACGCGGAAGCCGAAATTCTCGAGCACCGGCACCGCTTCGGACAGCGGGATGAGCGCGTCCTTGCGATAGGACTTAAGGTGCAGCTGGCCGGGCGGATCGAGTTCCGAGCGCCAGATGCGCACGCCGCGCGCGGTGTCGTCGGCGAGCTCGCTCAGGCGCACGATGTCGGCGGCGCCGTCCTCGGGACTGGTGCGCGCCCGATAACTGTCTGGAATCGCGTTGAGATAGGTGATGGTGAGGCGCGTTGCCCGGGCCGGGCCGACGGCGGCGATCAGTTCGGACTCAACCGCCGGAGCCCAGCCGCGGACCATTTCGACCAGCGCCGCATCGAGCGCCTCGGCGTCGGGCAGGGCGACGTCCTCGTCGACATATTGGGTGTAGCGAATGAGCGCGAGGTCACCATCGCCGAGCTCGACCGACCAGCTGCTGACCTCCGAGCCGACTTCCATCTCCAGCATCATCGCGATGGCCGTGCGCCGCGACGTCGTCAGTTCTTCGCGCGGCAACCACACGAACGAGAACAAATGTCCTTTGAGGATGCTGCGCACTTGCAGCAAGGCCGGTCGAGGGCGGTCGGCGAGCGACATTGCGATCATCACCAGCTCGCGCACCGAATCGAGGCTGAGATTGATCAGCAGGTCGCGCGGGAGCGAGCCGACCGCGTGGCGCAGCGCCTTGCCCGAATGGCCCCTGGGGTCGAACCCGAAATCCTGGTCGAGTTGATCGAGCCGGGTCCGCAACACCGGAACGTCTTCGGCCGCGAGCGTCAATGCCTGGCTGGTCCACAGACCGGCATAGACGCCGATGCCGACAATCTTGCCGTTCTCGCGCACCGGGACCACGACCAGATCGAGCGGCACGCGGCGGTGAACGGTCGACTTGCGCTCCGCCTTGGCGAGCAGCGGGACATCGCCGCCGCGCTCGAAATAGCGCATCGCGCCGAGGCAGCCGGCATCGTCGGTCGGCGGTCCCGGGATCCTGAAGATGCCGAGCGTTGCCGAGGGCGGCTGCTGCGGCTTTTCTACCTGGTAACCGAGCAGGGTCATGGCGCCGCCGGCAAACCATTTGAGCAGGGACGCGCCTTCCGCATCGGGAACCTGCGCCGCATCCTCCTGCATCTTGTCCTGGAGGGCGCGCCAGTCCTTTACCGCCGCCC
>JBDSNQ010000026.1:0-2425 GCA_039915275.1 Sphingomicrobium sp. | reverse complement strand
GGCGGCGACCTCCATGCACGCAAATCGGGCGTGGTCGACCATCTCGCCGAGAATGACGAGCATGCGCTGACCATTGTCCGCGATATTGTGAGCACGCTGGGCGTCGAGGACGGAGCGCGGGTCGAATTGCGCGAGCCGCGCCCGCCATTGCACGACGCTGAGGAATTGTACGGCCTGATCCCCGCCGATGTGCGCGAACCCTATGACGTGCGCGAATTGATCGCCCGCATTGTCGACGGCTCCGAGCTGCACGAGTTCAAAGCGCTTTACGGCAGTACATTGGTGTGCGGCTTCGCGCACATCTGGGGCATGCCGGTGGCGATCCTCGCCAACAACGGCGTCTTGTTCTCCGAAAGCGCGGTCAAGGGCGCGCATTTCATCGAATTGGCCTGCCAGCGCCGCATTCCTTTGCTGTTCCTGCAGAATATCTCGGGCTTCATGGTCGGCGGCAAATATGAGGCGGAAGGCATCGCCAAACACGGCGCCAAGCTGGTCACCGCGGTCGCCACCGCGCAGGTGCCCAAGATCACAGTGCTGATCGGCGGCAGCTTCGGCGCCGGCAATTACGGCATGGCTGGCCGCGCCTACAGTCCGCGCTTCCTGTTCACCTGGCCCAACAGCCGGATCAGCGTGATGGGCGGCGAGCAGGCGGCATCGGTGCTGGCCACCGTCCACCGCGACGCCGACAAATGGACGCCGAAGCAGGCCGAAGCGTTCAAGCAACCGATCCGCGAAGATTATGAGGCGCAGGGCAATCCCTGGCACGCCACCTCGCGGCTGTGGGACGACGGCATCATCGACCCGGCGCAGACCCGCGACGTGCTCGGCCTGGCCTTCGCCGCGTCCCTGAACGCGCCTATCCCGGAGCGCGCGCAGTTCGGCGTGTTCAGGATGTAGGGAGTTTCACGAATGTTATTGCCCTTCCTCCTCGCCGCCCAGCTTTCGTCGGGCCAATTGCCCCCGGCCCAGGCGATTCCGTCGCCCGACTTCGAGACCGCGAACGTTCTTGCGCCGATCCAGCAGCTGCTGGCGACGTTCGCGACGGGGGACTCGGCGGCGCTGCTGCGGCTCGTTTTTCCCGGCGGTCGGGTCACGGCGACCGGTATGCGCGCCAGCGGCAGTGGCCTTCGCCAGCAAAGCTGGGCGGAGTTTGCACAGCGGGTGACGCCTGACGGACGATTTACAGAGACGATCAGCGACCCGGCGATCGAAGTCGATGGCGAGATCGCCATGGTCTGGGCGCCGTTCGTGGTTCGCGTCGGCGGCAAGGTCACCAATTGCGGCACCGACCATTTCGACCTGGTGCGGGAAAATGGCACGTGGAAGGTGATGAACCTGACCTTCTCGTCGCGCGTGACCGGATGCCCGGCAGAATGATCCGCATTGCCTGAATGACCAAGATTAGAGCCGATCAATTGCTCGTGGCGCGGGAGCTGGCGGAGAGTCGCACCAAAGCTCAGGCGCTGATCCTTGCGGGGGCGGTTTTCTCCGGTGACCGCCGCGTGGCCAAGGCCGGCGATCTGTTGCCCGAGGATGCGCCGCTGGAGGTCAAGGGGCGCGACCATCCGTGGGTGTCGCGGGGCGGGGTCAAGCTTGACCATGGGCTGACGCATTTCGGGTTCGAAGTGACGGGGGCGATGGCGCTCGATGTCGGCTCGTCGACGGGCGGCTTTACCGATGTTCTGCTGAGCCGGGGGGCGACCAAAGTCTATGCGATCGATGTCGGCACCAACCAGCTGGCGTGGAAGCTCAGGCAGGATCCGCGGGTGATCGTTCACGAGCAGACCAATGCGCGCTTCCTCGACGCGGCGACCGTGCCGGAGCCGGTCGACGTGGTAGTGTGCGACGCGAGCTTCATCGGGCTGGCCAAGGTGCTGGGGCCAGCGCTCGGGCTGGCAAAGCCCGGCGCCAGGCTGGTGGCGCTGATCAAGCCCCAGTTCGAGGCGGGCAGGGACGAAGTCGGCAAGGGCGGCGTTGTGCGCGACTCCGAAGTCCACCAGAGGGTGTGCGATGCCGCCGCCGAATGGGTCGCTTCGCACGGCTGGCGCGTAGTGGGAGTGACCGAGAGCCCGATCACCGGGCCCGAGGGCAATAAGGAATTTCTGTTGGGAGCGGTGAAGCATGGTTGAAGGTCGAAATTGGTCGCGGTTCGCGCTGGTCACCGTGCCGGCGATCGTCCTGTTGGGGTCGGCCAGCGGGTGGCTGTCGAACAGCGGTTACGACAATGGTTGGTTCGCCGCGCTGGCGAAGCCGTCGTTCATGCCGCCGGGCTGGGCATTCGGGGTCGCCTGGACCATTCTCTACATCCTGCTCGGGCTGGCGCTGGCGATGATCCTCGCCGAACCGCCGTCCGACCGGCGGCGCACCGCTTTGGTGCTGTTCTTCGTCCAGCTGGCGCTCAATTTCGCCTGGTCGCCGATTTTCT
>JBDSNQ010000051.1:0-2600 GCA_039915275.1 Sphingomicrobium sp. | reverse complement strand
CCCAATTTTTGCGCCCGGGGTGCGACGCCCGGGCCGCTCGCGCGTTTAGAGCGGGGACAGGCAAACCCTTAACATACAGGAGCATTTTGTATGACCGATCACGATCATTCCGCCCAAATCACCACCCTCAACACCTTGACCGCGACGCTGATCGACAGCGTGACGGGCTATGAAGACGCCGCCGCCAACATCGACGGCAGCAGCCGGTTGCAGGCGCTGTTCCGCGAGCGCGCGGGCGAGCGTCGCAAGGTGGTCGAGGATTTGCGCGCCGAAGTCAGCCGGCTCGGCGGCGATCCCGAGGATGACGGCTCGTTCCTCGGCAAGACCCACCAGCGCTTCCTCGATCTGAAGGCGGCGATCACCGGCCGCGACGAGCAGGCTATCGTCAATGAAGTCGAGCGCGGCGAGGATTATCTCAAGGACAAGTTCGAAACCGCCTTGAAGAGCGACACACTGGCCGGCGACAGCCGCGCCAAGGTCGAGCAGGCTTTTCAGTCGGTCCGGTCGGGCCACGACCAGATGAGCGCGTTGAAGCACGGCATGGAAGGAACCAAGGCATGAGCATTTTCGGCACAATCAGAGACGCCATCTTCGGCCACAAGGCTGCGGCTCCGGCTACTCCAGCACCGAGCGCCGCCGCGCCGCCAACCGCTCCGGGCACGACCACAGTGGCGGAGGCCCCGACCCAGCAAGTCGACGTCGAGCAAGTGCTGACCGCGATCCAGCACGAGAAGGGCAATCCCGATCTCAACTGGCGGACGTCAATCGTCGACTTGATGAAGCTGCTCGGGCTCGATTCGAGCCTCGACAACCGCAAGGAGCTGGCGACCGAATTGGGTTACACCGGCGCCACCGACGGCAGCGCGGAGATGAATATCTGGCTGCACAAGGCGGTGATGCAGGCGCTCGCCAAGAATGGCGGCAAGGTCCCCGCCAATTTGGCCGATTGACCCGAACCTGGGGGCGGCGGCCGCACCGCCGCCCCCACTTCCATCGGCCAACTGTGGTCATTACCTCCTCACAGCAGAATGCGTGACGCGACCCCGCTATTCTTGCTAAGCCGCCGGCACAGGGGTGCTGGCCGCTACAGGGCAGCGGCCAAACGAGGAGAAGCAATGATGCTGGCGTTCCGAATTGCGGCTGCGGCCGCGCTCAGCCTGTCGACACTCGCGGCCGCGCAAATCGCGCCCGCGCCGGTCCAAATGATCACAATGGTCAGTTATTCCTACGCGCCCAAGCCGATCGTGCTTCGGGCCGGTCAGCCGGTCACGCTCCAATTCGTCAATCGCGCGGGCAAGGCCCACGACTTCACCGCAGTACGGTTTTTCCAGTCCGCGCGCATCCTGTCTGGGCGCGTCGAGGGCGGCGAAGTCGAGCTTCGTCCGGGGCAGATCGCGAACGTGACGCTGATCCCGATGGCGGGCCGCTATAAAGCCTATTGCACCCATACATTCCACAAAGTCCTCGGGATGAGCACGACGATCCTGGTGCAATAGCCCGGCACCGGCGCTAGCGCCGCGCGAGCATCCGCAGGATTGCGGCGTGGCGCACCTCGTCATCGCCGCCGGCCTTTTCGAGCGCTTGGCGAATCGCGTTCAATATCCGCTCGCTCAAATGTTCGATGCCGATGAATTCGTTGCGGGCATGGCCGACGGCGCGGATCAGCTCGTCGAGCTTGGCCTGAATCGCGCAGCCGTCGCGGTTCTGGGCATTCTGGATCAGGAAGACCATCAGGAACGTGACGATGGTGGTGCCGGTGTTGATCACCAGCTGCCACGTGTCCGACCACAGGAATAACGGGCCAGAGATTCCCCAGACGATGATTGTCGCCAGCGCCAGGATGAAGGCGATCGGACGTCCGGCCGCGCCCGATACCTTGCTGGCGATTTGCTCGAAGAAATAGCTCATGCTTCGGCCTCCTCACCGGCGGCATTGCGGCGAGTTGCGAGCCGTAGCAAGCCCGCGATCAAGCGGCGCGGGCTACTCTTTCGAGCATTGGGAAGAGGTCGCGGTTCTCACGCGTGATCCGCGTGATCAGTGCATCGATCAAACTTCGGCAGTCGGTGCAATAACCCGTCCAGTCAGCGGCGATCGCATTGGCGTCCCAGCTCTGACAATGCTCGCGGTACGCTTCGGCGAGACCGCCCATTTCGTCGCTGAAGGCACGCGCGGTCGCGGCGATGTCGACGTCGGTGCTCGCCATCAATCGCGGGTAGACCAGCCAGTCCTCATTCTTGAGATGGGCGATCAGCGTTGACGTGAGCTCATAGCGGACCGCGAATAAATGGAGTTGCGGCGGTGGCTTGGGCTGGCTGACAAGGAAGTCGAGCCGCTCGACAATTCTCAGGATCACGGCGTGTTCGCGGCGCAATTTAAACAGTTCGGCCATCGCGTCCTCGTCGTCGTCGAAGACCAAGCCATAAGCAGTGGAAACTGAGTCGCGAGTTACGCTTGCCGCCAAAATGGAGCGGCCGTTCAACGCTGGCCAGGCAGCGCATCCACGGGCCCAGGAAATCCCGTGCCCCAAACAGAAATGGGGGCCGGCATTGCTGCCAGCCCCCACTGCGCCGAGCACGGATATGTCGGTGTTCGTCTTTCAG
>JBDSNQ010000170.1:0-2841 GCA_039915275.1 Sphingomicrobium sp. | reverse complement strand
CGCCCGGCGAAGCTCGGTCTCGATCGAGAAACGGCGCCGCGCGAGGCTCGCTTCCCTGGGCTCATAGACCTGCGGCTTGCCGGCTTGCTTGGCCTGCTTGACCGCGAACTGCGCATTGCGGAACAGCTCTTCGGGGTCCTGGCGGGCACCCATCAGCGCGACGCCGATGGCGCATTCGATGCGGATTTCGAGGTCGGACAGCTTGAACGGCGCGGTCATCACCTGCTGGATCCGTTCGGCCGCCTTCAACGCGTCCTCGACGCCGCGGCGCAGCGACACCAGGATGCCGAATTCGTTGCCACCGGTGCGAGCCAGCACGTCGCCGCCGCGTAGCGCCAGGATCAGCCGCCGGGCAAAGGTGATCAGCAGCTCGTCTCCGGCGAGGCTGCCCATCGACTCGTTGATCCGGCTGAACCGCAGCATGTCGACCACCAGCACGGCGTGCTCGAGGTCGCGCGAGACCTTTTCCCCCGCCTTCTCGATCGCTTCGGCAAAGGCCAGGCGATTGGGCAAGCCGGTCAGGCTGTCGCGCAGCATCTCGGCCCGCAGCGAGCGCTCGGCCTGGCCTTCGACGGTGCGGTCAACGACGCTGAGCAGGCAGCGCGCGGTGGACCCCTTGTCGCGCGGGAGCGGCGCCAGCTTCATCCGGAAATAGTGGGCAGCGACGCCCTCGCCATCGCGAAATTCAAGTTCGCCGACTGGGTCGGTGCCGTCGAAGAAGTTGGTCAACAGCTCGGCGATCGGGCCATCCTTGAGGCAATCGGCCTGGTCCCACGCGAGCGCGCTGCAGGTGGATTGGGCGACGGTTTCGCGAAAGCGCGAATTATGCGCCAATATTTGAACACCGCCGTCCTTGCCCTGCGTAATGACCGCGGAGGCGATGGGTAGCGCTCCAAGCAAAGCCGCATCGTCCGCCGTCGCCAGGTGCGGTCGTGCGTCAGAAGTGGACCGCCGCCGATGACCCGCGGGTCCCGGCAGACGGTTTGCGGCAGCCTGCATGGCGACTTCCTATCCTAAGCGAAGTTAATTCCGGGTATAATAAGTGACGGCAAATAACTGATCCATGATGCTTAACGGGCGCCGCCCTCAAGCAGACGCCGTCACCCGAAGCGATTGCTCCGCGGAAAGCCCAGCGGCGGCATCCGTCCGGCGGCACCGCGCGCCGCGCGCCACGCCGAAAGGTCGCTTTCGGTGCGCATCCGCTTGCTTTCGCCGCCCAACGCCCAGCTCAACCCATCGGCAAACCGAAAGGCGACGGCGTCGGCCAAACCGCCATCGCGATAGCGCTGCAGCGTGACCCCCTGCCCGCGGCCAAGCTCGGGCAGTTCGGCCAGCGGGAACACCAGCATCTTGCGGTTCTCGCCGATCGCCGCGACGGTATCCGCGTCGTCCGGCACCTCGCGCACCACCGCGACTTTCGCTCCCGTGCGCAAATTGACCAATTGCTTGCCTTTGCGGGTTTCCGCCAGAATCGCTTCGCCGGTGGTCACGAACCCGCGCCCGTCCGACGACGCGATCAGCAGCTTCGCGCTCGACCGAGCGACCATGAACGCCGTGATCGCGACCTCCGCGTCTAGGTCGATCAGCAGCCGCACCGGCTCGCCGAAGCCGCGCCCGCCCGGCAATTTGTCGCCGGCCAGCGTATAAGCCCGGCCATTGTCGGCGAACAACGCCAGCCGGTCGGTGGTCTGGGCGTGGAAATGGATCAGCGGCCCGTCGCCCTCGCGCCATTTCTGGCCCGCGAATTCCTCGGCCGTCAGATGACCGCGCATCGCCCGGATCCAGCCGCGCTGCGACAGCATGACGGTGATCGGCTCTTTCTCGATCATCGCCGACCAGTCGATTTCGCGGTTCGCCCCGGCTTCCTCGATCCGGGTGCGCCGCTCGTCGGCGAACTTGTCGCGCACCGCCGCCAGATCCTTCTTGATCCGGGTCCGCTGCCGCGCCGGACTCTCGACTAGCTTGACCAGCTCGTCGCGCTCCTTGGCCAGCGACTCGCGTTCCTTGGCGATCTGCATTTCCTCCAGGCGGCGCAATTGCCTCAAGCGCATATTGAGGATCGCCTCGACCTGGCGATCGTTGAGCGCGAATTCCGCGATCAGCACCGGCTTGGGCTCGTCCTCGGTGCGGATGATGGCGATCACCCGGTCCAGATTGAGGAACGCGACGAGGAAACCGTCGAGCAGCTCGAGCCGCTCGTCGATCTTGCCGATGCGGGTGTTCGAGCGGTTGAGCAGCACTTCGAGCTGGAACGCCAGCCACGCGGTCAGCGCCTGCTTGAGGCTCATAACGCCCGGCCGCCGCTCGGCATCGAGCACGTTCAAATTGAGCGGGAAGCGGATCTCGAGGTCGGTTAGCCGGTACAGGCTCTCGAGCAGCAATTGCGGATCAACCGTGCGCGATCGGGGCTCGAGCACCAGGCGCACCGCCTCGTCGCTCTCGTCCCGCACGTCGGCGAGGATCGGTAGCTTCTTGTCGCCGATCAGCCCGGCGATCTGCTCGATCAGGCGGCCTTTCTGGACGCCATAGGGAATTTGGCTAACCAGCAAGTGCCAGACGCCGCCTTTCTCGCGCTCCTGGCTGATCGACGCCCGCAAGCGGAAGCTGCCGCGGCCGGTCGCATAAGCCGCGGCAATGCTCTCGCGGCTGTCGACCAGCACGCCGCCGGTTGGAAAGTCGGGACCACGGACGAACTCCATCACCGCCAGATCGTCGGTCGTAGGATTGTCGATCAGCTGCACCGCGGCGTCGATCAGCTCGCCGACATTGTGCGGCGGGATCGACGTTGCCATGCCGACCGCGATGCCGCTCGCGCCATTGGCGAGCAAATTGGGGAACAGG
>JBDSNQ010000122.1:0-12596 GCA_039915275.1 Sphingomicrobium sp. | reverse complement strand
GGCGCCCCCGGCGCGGGGCCGAGCAACATGTATCTCGACGCCGGAACCCGCAGCCGCGAGCAACTGCTTGCCGCCTTCCCCGAGGCGCTGCTGGTGACCGAGCTGATCGGCCAGGGGGTCAACCGGGTGACCGGCGACTACAGCCGCGGCGCCGCCGGTTTCCTGGTCCGCGACGGCGCGATCGCCGAGCCGGTCGCCGAGATCACCATCGCGGCCAATTTGATCGACATGTTCGCAACGCTCGAGCCGGGCTCCGACCTCGAATTCCGCCGCGGCGTCGACGCGCCGACGTTACTCATTCCGGAGATGACCGTCGGCGCGGCCTGAACGGCGCCGAGGCTTACTAGTTCGAGCGGCCCGGGCTAGTTCGAGCGGCCCGGGCCCTCGCCGATCGCCCACAAGACGTGGGTCAGAACGGTCACGCCGTTGCTGGTCCGCATATAGACGTTGGGGCGGCCTTGCGCGTCGTTATGGATCGCGCGGCCCCATTCGGCTGGGCTGTTGCCGGGGTCGATACTGGCAGCTTGCGGCGCCGGCTGGCCGACTTGGCGAATTCCGAAATTGGTCGCAGCGGTGATCGTCGTTGAACTGTCGAGATGAGAGTAGATGATACCCAACTCGTCGTAGTCGTGCTGGTTCGGATGCTGGTTGGTGCTCGGATCGTTGGTGTAATCCATGCACGTGTCGAGATTGGGGTTGCTGAAGTTTGTGTCCTGGTGGTCGAGGCCGAAATCGTGGCCGATTTCTTGGCAGGCGACCATATTGCGCCACGCCGACGTGTTGTATTTCGCCGTGTTGAAATAGGTGTCGTTGAGTTTGGTCGTTCCGGAGGTGATGTGGGTGCCGCCGGTGATCGTGATCGAGGCGAGGCCTAGCCAGCCGCGCTGGCCGTAGCTGTAATTGCATACGAGCACTTGCCCGGTAATCGCCGAGCAGCGCTTGGCGCTGGTTCCCGCAGGAGGGTCCTGTCCAGCGAGGTCGAGCACGGCCGAGTTGGTCCAATCGCTGATCGCGCCGTTGACCGAGGAGGTCCATTGCGAGGTGATCGCCTTGTTGACCTTGAGCGTGAAGGGATTGCTGGTGCGTGCCCAATGGTAGCCGCCCCAGCTGTGGGTCGCGGATGCCGGCGTCAGCGCGCCCAATGCAACGCACGCGGCAAGCGCGACTCGAGTAACGATTTTCATGACAGGTGCCCCAATACCCTCTTGGCGGCTCCCCATGGGCCGCCCTCATAGGAGTAAGCTCTGCCTCCGCGCAGTCGCTGTCAAGTGGCTGAAATGACTAGCCGGCAGCGGCCACTTTCGGCACCCGCAACCGCAGGAGCTCGATCTTGATGCAATGGTTCATCACGACCTTCAGTCCGGCGGTCTCGGCCCGCCCCGCCGCTGCTTCGTCGATTACGCCAAGCTGCAGCCACACCGCCTTGGCGCCGATCGCGATTGCCTGGTCGACCGCTTCGCCGGCTGCGTCCGAACGGCGGAAGACATCGACGATGTCGATTGGCTCGCCGATTTGGGCCAATTCGCGCCACACATATTCGCCGTCGATATGTTCGCCGGTGATTTGGGGGTTGACCGGGATCACGCGGTAGCCGTGTTTCTGGAGGAATTTCATCACGCCATAAGACGGCCGGTCGGGCCGGTCCGACGCGCCGACAACGGCGATGGTGCGGGCATTGGTCAAGAGCTCGGCGATGTCCTCGTCGCGGGTCAGCGGCATAAAGCTTCTCCTGTTAAGCCCAACAATGCGTCAGGCGGCGGCAGTATCCAGCGCCGCGAGCAATTTGACGGCCAGCGCAGCGAAAGCCTCGGCTTCCGGGCCATCGCTAGCGGCGGGCGGCGTGCCGGCGTCGGAGGCTGCTCGAAGCGCCATCGACAGCGGCAACCGCCCCAGAAACGCGATGCCAAGTTTTTTCGCCGCCGCTTCGACGCCGCCGCTGCCGAACGGGTCGGAGCTCTCGCCGCAATGGGGACAGACATAGCCCGCCATATTCTCGACGATGCCGAGCACCGGCACCTTGGTCTTGCGGAACAGGTCGATCGCCCGCGTCGCGTCGATCAGCGCCAGGTCTTGCGGAGTCGAGACGATCAGCGCCCCGGTCGGCATCGCCTTCTGGATCAGCGACAGTTGGACGTCGCCGGTGCCGGGCGGCAGGTCGACGATCAGATATTCGGCATCGCCCCAATCGGCGTCGAGCAGGCGGGATAGCGCGCCGGTCGCCATCGGCCCGCGCCAGGCAAGCGCGTGCCCCGGCGACACCAATTGCCCCAAGGACAGGAAATGCAGGCCGTGGGCGGCGACCGGGATCAATTTGTCGTCCTTGGCTTCCGGCTTGGTCTCGCTGCCGAGCAATTTGGGCTGCGACGGGCCGTAAATGTCGGCGTCGATCAGTCCGACATTCTTGCCGGCGCGGGCGAGCGCGATGGCGAGGTTGGCCGCCAGCGTCGACTTTCCGACGCCGCCCTTGCCGCTGGCGATGGCAATCAGCTTGCGCCCCGGCTGGGAGGCGGTGAGGGCAATCCGGGCGCTCTCGACGCCGGGTACAGCGAGCGCGGCGGCGCGCAGGTCGCTTTCCAGCGCATCGCGGCCCGCCTGATCGAGGCCGGTGGCGTCGACCACCATCGAGGCGATCGTGCCGACCAGCTTGCGTGACCGGATTCGGGCGACATCTGGGAAGGCGTCGAGGCTGTGCAGTGGATCGGGTTGGTCGGCCATTGCCGGCGACATAGGAAGTCCGCGCGCGCTTGCCACTGTTTTTCGGTCGTGACGCCACCTATACAGGAGATATGAGCATTTTATCGGGGCTGGGCGCGCGGGCTCGCGGTCTGTTCAACGACACCAAGGGACCGTGGGGCCCAACCGGCGGGGACCAACCGCCGCCGGATGATGGCGGCAGCGGCGGCCCGTGGGGCGAACCGCCCAAGCGCGGGCGCCGGACCGCGCCTGCGTCATCGGGCAATATCGCCTCGTTCGAGGAGTTCGTCAGGCGCAGCAAGGCCCGCTTCGGCGGCGATGGCGGCGGCGGTGGCGGTGGCGGATTTTTCGGCCGGCCCGACCGCTCGATCTTCCTGTGGGGGCTGCTAGCCCTCGTGCTGGTGTGGCTGGTGTCGACCACCTTTCACAGCATCGCGCCGGAAGAGCGCGGCGTCGTCACCCGCTTCGGCCGCTATTACACCACGCTGGGGCCGGGGGTCGGCCTGACCCTGCCATCGCCGATCGACCGCGTGCGCAAGCTCGACGTCGAGAATATTCGGGTCGAAAATTTGCCTTCGCAGCCGGACGCGATGATGCTGACCGGGGACCAGAATATCCTTGATATCGATTATTCGGTGCGCTGGAACATTCGCGACCCCGAGCTTTTCATGTTCGAGCTTTCGGACCCGCAGGAAACTATCCGCCAGGTCGCCGAAAGCGCGATGCGGGCGGTGATCGCGCGCGTCAGCCTGAAGGACGCGATGGGCGATCGCCGCGGACAGATCGAAGGCCAAGTGATGGAGGCGGTCCAGCGGGTCCTCGACGGTTATCGCTCGGGCGTTCTGGTCCAGGGCGTGGCGATCAAGCGCGCCGATCCTCCGGAGCCGGTCAATGCCGCCTTCAAGGAAGTCAGCGCCGCCCAGCAGGACGCCCAACGCTATGTCAGCCAGGCCAATTCTTATGCGCAGCAGCTGACCTTCAAGGCCGAGGGCGAAGCCGGCGCGTTCGACAAGGTCTACGAGCAATATAAATTGGCGCCAGAAGTCACCCGCCGCCGCATGTATTACGAGACGATGGAGGAAGTGCTGCGCAGGGTCGACAAGACGATCATCGAGGCCCCGGGGGTGATGCCCTATCTGCCACTGCCCCAGCCCCAGAAGGCGCCGCCACCGGCGGATGCGGCACAATGATCGATCTCGCCCGCCGCCGCCCGCTGCTGGCCAGCATCGCCGCGATTTTCCTGCTGTTCGTTGTGCTCGGCAGTTTCCCGATCGTGCCCGAAACCAAGCAGGCGGTGATCGTCCGCTTCGGCAAACCGATCCGGATCCTCAACCAGTACAAGCCCAATCACCCGATCGGCGGCGAAGGGGCTGGTATCTCGTGGCGCATCCCGTTCATCGACAATGTGGTGTGGATAGACAAGCGCGTGCTCGATGTCGACATGGACCGCCAACAGGTCCTGTCGACCGACCAGCTGCGGCTCGAGGTCGATGCTTTCGCCCGCTACCGGATCGTCGATCCGTTGCGCATGTACATCCGCGCCCGCACTCCGGAGCGGGTGAGTCAGGCGCTGCAGCCGATCCTCGGGTCGGAGCTTAGGAACGAGCTGGGCAAGCGGCCGTTTGCCTCGCTCCTGTCGCCCGAGCGCGAAGGCGTGATGGAAAATGTCCGCAGCGGTCTCGACCGGGTCGCGCGGCAATATGGTGCCGAGATCATCGACGTCCGCATCAAGCGCGCCGATTTGCCCAATGGAACGCCGCTCGACAGCGCTTATGAACGGATGCGCAATGCGCGCGAGCAGGAAGCGCGGTCGATTCGTGCCGAAGCCGCCAAGAAGGCGCAGATCATCCGCGCCGAAGCCGATGCCCAGGCGGCCAAGACCTACGCCGCGAGCTTTGGCAAAGACCCGGGATTCTATGATTTTTATCGGGCAATGCAGAGCTATCAGCGGACGTTTATCGGCGATCCCAACGACCGTCCCGCGCCCTCGACCATCATTTTGTCGCCGCAAAACGACTATTTGAAGGAATTCTCTGGACGCTCGCATTGAATGGTTGAACGGGCTTGGTCTGTTCAATCGGGATTAAGGCCGATGCGGTTTAAGGCCGCAGTCCACATAAGCTTTGCTTCCGCAAGATAAGTCATGGAGTATCAATGAGAGCGAAGGAGTCCGAAAAAGTGCGCTACGCCTATGGGGTCGCAATGGCCCTCCTGCTGGGAGGAACCGCCTTCTCGATCGCCAGCGGCCCGGTTGGCGCGCAGGTCGCCCAGAACGCCCCGGGCGCGATGTCGCCGCGGCCCGGCGCACCATTGTCATTCGCCGACCTCGCCGCGCGGCTGCAACCGGCGGTGGTCAACATCTCGACCAAACAGCGTGTCCCGGTCACCGCGCAGGCGACCGATCCGTTTGAAGAATTCTTCCGCCGCTTCGGGGCGCCGCAAGGACAGCCCGGTCAACCGGGACAGCCAGGGCAGCCGGGCGGAGTGACGCCGCGCACGCGTGAAACAGGCTCGTTGGGATCGGGCTTCATCATTTCGCCCGACGGCTACATCGTCACCAACAACCATCTGGTGGCGGGCATCAACGGTTCGGGCACCGTCGACACGGTCACCGTCATCCTCACCAACCGCAAGGAATATACCGCGCGAATCGTCGGCCGGGACCAGACGTCTGACCTCGCCTTGCTCAAGATTGAGGGCTCCAACCTGCCGTTCGTCAATTTCGGCGACAGCACCCGCGCCCGAGTCGGCGACTGGGTTCTCGCCGTCGGCAATCCCTATGGCCTTGGCGGAACGGTTACCGCCGGCATCATTTCGGCGCTTCACCGCGGGATCACCGGGCTCGGCGCCTACGACCGCTACATCCAGACCGACGCGTCCATCAACATGGGCAATTCGGGCGGCCCGATGTTCGATTTGAACGGCAATGTCATCGGCATCAATTCGGCGCTCATCTCACCGACCGGTGCCAGCGTCGGCATTGGCCTCGCGATCCCGGCAGAGCTCGCCAAGCCAGTGATCGATTCGCTGCGCCGCGGTCAGCGCCCGGAGCGCGGCTATCTCGGCATCAGCCTGCAGCCGCTCGACGAAAATATCGCGCCGGCCCTGGGCTTGCCCAAGGACAGCGGCGAAATCGTCCGCTGGGTGCAGCCGGGCGGGGCCGCCGCGCGGGCGGGAATCCAAGCCCGCGACGTCGTGCTCCGGGTCAATGGCCAGCCGGTTACGCCCGACCAGACCGCATCCTTTTTGATCGCCAACAATGCCGTCGGTGCGCGGATTCCGATCGACATCATCCGTGACGGCAAACAGATTCGGGTTCTTGCCACGGTTGCCCAGCGGCCGACCGAAGATCAACTGGCGGCGCTGACCGGCGGCACTCCGGGGAGCGACGCCGCGCCCGGCACCACCGCGCCCGTCCCGGCGCAGCAAGCGCTGGGCCTGTCCTTGCAGGCGCTAACCCCCGAACTCGCTAGCGCCTCCAAGCTCCCGGCGACCGCCCGCGGCGTGATCGTGACCGCGGTCGATCCGGCGAGCGATTCCGCCGAGCAAGGCCTGCAGCGCGGCGATTTGATCATGACCGTCAACAGTCAACCGGTGACAACTCCGGCGCAAGTCACGGCCGCGGTCGAGACCGCGCGCCGCGCCGGCCGCACCAGCGTGCTGCTGCTGGTCAAGCGCGGCCCGGGGCCCGAAGCCTTTGTCGGGATCGACATCGGCGCTCGCTAGCGCGCGCTTCGGCCACTGATCGCTTTGGCGTCGAGGATTATCCTGCTGTCGGGCTGGCGGCCTTATCGGGCGTCGCGCTCGCGAACCCGCACTGCTTCTGTTCCATCGGGATCTGCTTGGTGATGCGGGTGGCGTTTTCACCGTAAGCTTCCGTCACGGAGCCGTGATTGACGGACTTGCCGTTCAGCGGACTCACGCCCTGGCAGATGTGGAAAACATGCGGCGTCGCGGCCTTCTTGGCCCCGTTTTCCGGGGCGATCCAATAGACGACGTCAAGGCCGTTCGGGTTCGCGGCGCTCTTTGTCGCGTCGGCCACGGTGGCCGAGTCCTGGGCGATGGCCTTCGCCTGTTCGGCGACTTCGGGTGAACAGTCTTTAGTTGGCTGATTTGCCTTAATCTCGGCCGCGCACTTGTTCATATCCTCGGTGTATTGCTCGACCGACGGCGGGCTAAAGTCGATCCCGATCACCGTCGCCAGCGCGGCCAGGACGACCCCGACGCCACCGGCAATCTTCTTGTTCTTGGGGTCCATGTCCTTGTCGAGGAAAATCAGGGCAATCAGCGGCAGGAAGGCGATCACCGTAATGATCGCGCCGAGCTGGTTCTGGACGAAGAATTTAACGGTGTCGGCCCGGCTGGCCGGATCCTGCTTGTTGGCCGCTTTCCACATCAGGCTGCCGGCAATGGCGAAGACCGCGATCACGACCAATAAGCCGATCAGCAGCGGAAGGTTGCCGTGGTCGAACTTGTGTTGACGGAGCAAGACGATCCCGGCGACCTCGGTGCCGATGGCCACGATCCACGCCAGCGCGGCGAAAATGCGCAGGCGCTTGGCGGCGCCTTCCTGGCCCTGCGTCGCGCGCCAATCTTTGGTGACGTCGTTTTCCGCGGCCGGTTTGTTGTCGGACATGTTCAGATACCCCTCTCGACAATACTTCACGATGGACGTCGAACGGGAAGCCTTACCCGCCTCGCGCAGCGTACAAAGCGTAAGTGAAGGCGTCCATCCCCGCGTTACGAGAGGCCGCCGCTGGAGTCTGTTCGAACTACCGAATTAGCGATGGATTTTGTCCGTGCGTTCAAGGCATACCAAACAGCGTTGTCACAGCGAGCCCCCGAGCAACCTTGAGGAGACAGGAATTGAGGCTGTTGCGTGGTCGATAAGGGCCGGGAATTGATCGAGTCGCTTGAGCGCCAGTGGCGCGATGCCTTGTGTGCCAAGGACATGGACCGATTGCGGTCGCTGATTCACCCCGGCTTCATGTTGATCGGCACCCGCGCCAGCGGCCCCTTCATGCTCAACCGCGACGAATGGCTCGACGCGATCCAGAAGCGCGAACTGGTGACGATCGAACTGGAAATCACTGATGCCCTGGTTCTCGACCAGGTGATGGTCGGCACCGTCCAGGCCAAGTGGCGGGTAAAATATCTCGGGCGCGAGATCGAGGATCGCGTATTGCTGACCGACGTGTGGGTGTTCGACGACGACCGCTGGCGGGTAGCGCGACGGCATTCGAGTCCGATCCCGGCAATGGCGAAGGTCGACGCGTAAAAAGTCTCAGGGGAGTCGAGGAATGGCAAGCAAAGGCGAAGCGGCAAGGTCCGGCAGTACGATCAAGGAACTGACGCTCAGGGGCATCGTCCTCGGGGCGCTGATCACATTGCTGTTCACCGCCGCCAACGTCTATCTCGGCCTCAAGCTTGGCATCACCTTCGCGACCTCGATTCCGGCCGCGGTCATCTCGATGGCGGTGCTCAAATTCTTCCGCGATTCGACCATCCAGGAAAACAACATCGTCCAGACCATCGCCTCGGCGGCGGGGACGCTGTCGGCGATCATCTTCGTCCTGCCCGGGTTGATCATGGTCGGCTGGTGGACCGGCTTTCCTTATTGGCAATCGGTCGCGGTGATCGGCCTCGGCGGCATTTTGGGAGTGATGTATTCGGTCCCGTTGCGGCGCGCCTTGGTCACCGGCAGCGACTTGCCATATCCCGAAGGAGTCGCCGCCGCCGAGGTGCTCAAGGTCGGCGCCGGGGTTGGTGGGGCGGAAGAGAATAAGCGCGGGCTGGTCGCGATCACTTTGTCGTCGATCGTTTCCGCCGCTTTTTTCATGCTCGCCAAGACCCGGCTGGTGACCGACGCTGCTGCCCGGACGTTCCACGTCGGCGCCGGCGGAAGCGCCGTTTCCGCCAGCCTGTCGATGGCCTTGATCGGCGTCGGCCATTTGGTCGGCATGGCGGTAGGCATCGCGATGGTGGTCGGAATGCTGATCACCTGGGCGGTGATCGTCCCGCAATATAGCGGCCACGATGCGGCGCTGATTGCCGCTTCGGCCGGCGATCTGTCGGCGCTGGTGACATCGGCGTTCAGAACCAAGGCGCGGATTATCGGCGCCGGCACGATGGGCGTCGCGGCGATCTGGACGCTGCTGCGGATCATCGGGCCAATCATCACCGGCGTGACGACGGCGATCGCCGCCAGCCGCGCGCGCAAAGCCGGCGGGCAGGACAGCCTGGCGCTGACCGAGCGCGACCTGCCGATCGGCATCGTCGGCGGCACCATCCTGGTTTCGATGATCCCCATCGGGCTGCTGCTGGCGGGATTTGCCAATAGCGGGCCAATCGCCGCCGCGCCGGCCCTGACGATCGTGTTGAGCCTGGCCTATATCCTCGTCGCCGGGGCCATTATCGCCGCCATCACCGGTTACATGGCCGGCCTCATCGGCGCTTCGAACAGCCCGGTTTCGGGGGTCGGCATCCTCACCATCCTCGGCATTTCGCTGACCCTTGCGGCCTTGTTCGGTCCCAACATCAGCGCCGACGCGTCCAAGAGCCTGGTTGCCTTTGCGCTGTTCGTCACCGCCATCATCTTCGGCGTCGCGACCATCGCCAACGACAACCTCCAGGACCTGAAAACCGGCCAGCTGGTCGGCGCGACGCCGTGGCGGCAGCAGTTGGCGCTGGTCCTTGGCGTGATCTTTGGGGCGCTGGTCATCCCGCCGATCCTCGACTTGCTCAACACCGCCTTTGGCTTTCAGGGCGCGCCGGGGGCGGGACCCAACGCGCTCGCCGCACCGCAGGCGGCGATCATTTCAACCATCGCGCAAGGTGTGCTCGGCGGCAGCCTCGACTGGGGCCTGATCGGAATCGGCGGCGTGATCGGCGTGGCGGTGATCGCCGCCGACGAATTGCTCCGGCGCGGGTCGGGCAAGCGCTACAGCCTGCCCCCGCTGGCGGTCGGAATGGGCATTTATTTGCCGATGGAAGTGACTTTGCTGGTCCCGGTCGGCGCGCTGATCGGCTGGCTTTACAATCGCTGGGCCGACCGCTCGGCCAATCCCGCCTTCGCCGAACGGCTCGGGACCTTGATGGCGACCGGCCTGATCGTCGGCGAAAGCCTGATGGGCGTGGCCTATGCCGCAATCGTCGCCGGCGCGGAAAAAGCCGGCTCGCCCGACAGTGCCAACGTCATGGCGCTGCTCGCCGAACCCTATAAGCAAGTGATGCTGGTCAGCATCGTCGTGTTCGCGATCGCGATTGTCGGCCTTTATGCCTGGACCAGGGCTCGGGCGGCGGTGCCACCGGTGCCGGGCGACGCCATCGCCCCGGCGGAAGCGGGAATCCGCTAGGCTAGCCGCGCCCGCGGTAGGGCGCGACTCCCTGGTCGGGCAACCACAGCCCTTCGGGCGCTGGGCCGCTCTGCCAGAAGACGTCGATCGGGATGCCGCCGCGTGGGTACCAATAACCGCCGATGCGCAGCCATTTGGGCTGCATCTCGGCGACCAGCCGCTGGCCGATGCCGACCGTCACGTCTTCGTGAAAGCCGGCGTGGTTGCGGAACGAGGCCAGGAACAGCTTGAGGCTCTTCGATTCGACGATCGTTTCGCCGGGCGCATAATCGATCACCAGATGCGCGAAATCGGGCTGGCCGGTGACCGGGCACAAGGTGGTGAACTCGGACGCCGCGAACCGCACCAGGTAGAGTGCGTCCGGCTGCGGATTGGGCACGAAATCGAGCACCGCCGCCGCGGGCGATGCGGGTAGTGTGCTGGGCTTGCCGAGATGCTGCGTGTCCATGGCCGCGCCACCTAGCAGGAGCGGCGCGACAGGACTATCCTTGCCGTCATGGACGATCTGGTCTCGACCCAATGGCTCGCCGACAATTTGGGCCAACCCGGCCTCGTCGCGGTCGATTCGAGCTTTTTCATGCCCAGCAGCGGCCGCAACGCCCGCGCCGAATATCTCGCCGCGCATATCTCCGGGGCGCGCTTTCTCGATGTGGATGAACTGTCGGACAAGGCCAACCCGGCGCCGCACATGCTGCCGTCGGCTGTCGTGTTCGGGCGCGCGATGGAAGACCTTGGCGTCGACCGCGACGATCAGATCATCGTTTACGACAATTCGCCCATCCGCACCGCCGCCCGCGGCTGGTTCATGGTGCGCCACTTCGGCGCGCGCCAGGTCGCGATCCTCGACGGCGGCTTGCAGAAATGGGTTGCCGAAGGGCGCGCGGTCGAAAGCGGCGCGCCCGCTCCTCGCCAAGCCCGTTTCGAGGCGGCGGTGCGGCCCGGCGAGGTTGTCAGCCTGGCGGACATCAGCGCCGGGCTCGGCGCCACCTTGATCGACGCACGCGGCACGGCCCGCTTCGAAGGCACGGAGCCCGACCCCCGCCCCGGAGTCGCGCCCGGCCACATCCCCGGCGCGCGCAACCTGCCATTCGCCTCGCTCTACAAGGAAGACGGCACCTTTCGCAGCCGCGACGAGATCGCCCAGATCTTTGCCGGCGCCGGCACCGATCCCCAAGCGCCGTTCGTCGCCACCTGCGGCTCGGGCGTGACCGCCAATTCGCTGATCTTCGCCGCGCATTTGCTCGGCAATCGCGCAGTTCGGCTGTACGATGGCAGCTGGAGTGAATGGGGCGCCGATCCGGCGACACCCAAGGAAACTGGACCCGCCTAGCCGCGCATCAACCTCGACACGTCCTCGAGCCCAAGGCGAATCTCTTCGGAGAGCTTGTGGCTGGCCGCGGCATTGGGCTCGCGGCCGGCGGCGCGCTCGGCCAGCACGGCTTCCAGCCCCGCCGCCGCCGCGCTCGCGGTGCGGCTGGTGCGGCCGTCGAAGCAGCGGTTCTGCGACTTGCTCGCTCCGCTCCAGGCGGTCGCCATCTGCTCATCGTCATCGGGGTCCGAAGCCGGGCCGCCGCCGAACGGATCGACCAGCCGCAGCGCATGGCGAATGCTCGCCAGCCGCGCCATCGCCTCGGCATAGGGCTGAGGATCAGTCCGCGGCGACTCGTCGAATTGCGGGACAGGAGCGAGATGAAGCATCCGTCGGCGGTAACCGGGGACGGCTAACAAACGGTGAATCTTAACGGTTAAGCGTCGGGGCTGGGCTCAATATCGCGCAGGATCCAGCCGCGCTGCGGAATGGTCTCGATGAACTCGTGTCCGTTCGACGCCATCCGCAATTTCTTGCGCAACTTGGAGATGAACACGTCGATGATCTTGGGCTGCGGCTGGTCGTCGGCCCGGCGATAGAGATGCTTCAACAGCATCGCCCGGGTGACGACATTGTTGCGCGCGAAGGCGAGCAGTTCGAGCACCCGATATTCCATTTCGGTGATGCCGATCGGGTGGCCGTCGATGCGGATCAGCCGCTGCACCTGGTCGACCGCCAGGCGGCCCCCGCACAAAGTCTCGGGCATTTCGCCGCCCGCCGCCTTCAACGAAGCGAGCAGTCGCGACGAGGCTTCCTCGCTGTCCTCGGCGGTTAGAGTCGCCGGCGATCCGAGCAGCGCCTGCTGAAGGTCGGCCAGCGCCTTGTGCGCCTCCTCGAGCAGCCGCGACCCTTCCTCGAACCGGCGGCGCGACCGGTCGACCATCGATTCGACCTCGACGAGACGGGTTGAAAGCGTATCTTCAGCCATCGGTTCGGTCGCTCACCCCTGCTATTTCATGCGCTAGTGCGATGCCCGCGCCGTGGCGACGCTGCTGTCGCCTTGCGTCGTGGCGAGAATCTGCGCGGTGACGGTGCCCTTGTCGACGATCCGCGTGTTGGGGTCGCCGGCGCTGGACTTGGCCCCGACTGCGGCGCGGTCACGCCCGGCGCTTTCGAGCATGCTGGTCTCGGCGCTGCTGCGCGGTGCCGGGCCGCCGAACAAAGCCTCGATCGCCTGC